>NZ_JAQMTJ010000273.1:0-12519 GCF_028330815.1 Dolichospermum lemmermannii CS-548 | reverse complement strand
CTCTTGACTCCTGACTCCTGACTCCTGACTCCTGACTCCTGACTCCTAAAAAACAATGCTCTTACATTTAAGCACTTGGCCGGAAGTTGAAACTTATCTGCAACAATCTCAAGGAATTATTTTACCCATTGGTTCAACGGAACAACATGGACCGACGGGATTAATTGGGACTGATGCAATTTGTGCAGAATCTATATCAAAAGGTGTCGGGGAAGCAACTCAAGCAATGGTAGCACCAACTATTAATGTGGGTATGGCATTACATCATACTGCTTTTCCCGGAACAATTAGTTTGCGTCCTAGCACTTTAATTTTAGTAGTTAAAGATTATTTAACTTGTTTAGTAAAAGCTGGTTTTACCAAGTTCTATTTTATTAATGGACATGGAGGAAATATTGCGACTCTCAAAGCTGCTTTTTCCGAAACTTACGCTCATTTAGAAGATTTGCAAATTCCCAATTCCGCAAAGGTGCAATGTCAAGTTGCTAATTGGTTTATGGGTGGTTCTGTGTACAAACTTGCCAAAGAATTATATGGTAATCAAGAAGGTTCTCATGCTACCCCTAGCGAAGTAGCTGTTACCCAATACGTTTATCCAGACGCAATTAAAAAAGCATATCTTGATTCAGAAGTTGCTAGTGGACATAAAATTTATAGCTCCGTTGATTTTCGGTTACGTTATCCAGATGGCTGTATGGGTTCAAATCCAGATTTAGCAACGCCAGAACATGGTAAGCAGTTTTATGATTTGTCTGTAGAGGAATTAAGTAAGGGGTATTTGGAGTTTATGAAGGAGGAATAGAGGTTTTTTCTCACGCTCCAGATGCAGAAACGGAGAGTAGAGCTATTAGATTCTTATGTTATCCACCACCAACTATAGTGACTACTTCTAAGCGATCGCCATTTTTGATTTGAGTTTCAGTCCAAAATTGACGATGTAAGATTTCACCGTTATATTCTACTGCGATTAAGCGCAGATTAAAACCCAACTGTTGGAGTAATTCGGGTAAAGCAGTTGGGGATACACAATTGCGAGTTTCTCCATTGACTTGGAGATGAATTTGATTAGACATAAAGCGGGAAAAATTTTGAATTTAGGACTTAGGAAAATAATAATGTAGTCAGAATCAGGATGTCTGGTTACTGAGCGAAGTCGAAGTACAGGATTAAAGGATTAACAGGATGAAATAGGGATTTTATCACCAATTATCAATTATACATTGTTGAAATCTATTTCTATGACAGAAATTAATTAATTAATATTTGTCCTGTTTTACTATTACCCCAATTCCTCTAACCAAGTTTGAACCACTCCTAATAAATTATCCTGTTGAGGCGGAAAACCACTCAAGGGAGATGCTATTGGTGTATCGGTAATCAAGGCGATTTTTAACCAGTCTTTCTGTAATTGCTGACAGAAATTAATTAATTCTGGGTGTGGATTAATGTCACAGAAAATGAGGGCGATTTTATCTGTTTTTAGATGTTCTCTCAGGGGTTGGAGTTCGTTTTCTAAGTCGAATATATATTCTATGTTTTCGGCTTTTTGTTTGGGAAAGATTTCGCCATAAATTTTGATTAATATACCTTTGGCTATGGCTTTTTCTGCGGTTTGCCCTTCCAGGTTGGCGGCGTTGAGAGGGATGGGATAGGTGGTGGAGGTGGGTTGCAGTTGCTTTAATTGGGTATAAATATCGGTGTATTGTTGTTCGAGTTGGTTAAGGGTGGTGGTGTCGGTGGCGTGCCATGCTTGGTAGAATTGGGGATAGTTCACCGTGCCAAGCGCGGTAAAATTCAGGATAGGTCATATTTTGGGCGCAATGCCAGAGAATTTCATATACTTCTATATCTTCCATGTAGATTTTTAAACCTTGTACTACCACTTTAAGTAAATCTTTTTTAAATATTTTCTTAATAAAATAGATAGCATTCAGTCCAAGAACATAATCTTCTGTAGTTTGCAAAATTTTCACCAAAGCTACAGTAGCATCAATGTTTTTAGATGCTGCTATTCCTAAAATCGTGAGAAATTTATTTTTAATTTTGATATCCTTACTACGATGAAGCATTTCAAATAGTTTAGGAATAACAGTAGAGTCGCTAGAAGCAATTTCTGCTAACCTATCTATGGACACGGAATTAATATCTTTAATAAATCCATAAGCTATGTCATCATAATTGATATTTAACCTATCTAAGACATCCACTATATCATTGAGATGTCCTAATTTATGAATACTCGGTTTCAAAATAAGTTTTTTACCTATTAGTCCAATCAGAGTATCAATGTCATTTATTTTTAAAATAGATTGTTTGATACTATCTATGTCCATCTCTGCTAATAAAGTTATAAAATTCTCAATATCATTTCGATTTCCAGTAGGCAGTTGAAATAAACTATTAAAATCTAGTTTTGAGGCAATTTGAGAATTTTGATCATGTTGTTTCTGATTTGACGAAAGCCTAGCCAAAGTAGATATAGCAAGTGGATTACTAGGAGCTAATTTTTCTAATTTACGTTTGATTATTATGCTTTGCAAATTAATCTGTTTAGTTCGGTTGTATGCTTCCTGACATTTATCTAGATAATCAACTATAATTTCAACAGCAACTTCATTGTTATGTGATTTTTCAAGTAACATTAATGCAACTTCCAAACGGTTAACCGGAACTTGATTAGATAATAGCTGCTTAGTTAAACAGTGAATTAGTCTATTAGAATTTGCCTGTATAAGTGAGCTTTTAAATTCCTTCTCAATAAAAGCACTTCTTCTATGGTTATTTTTTTGATTGTTAACATTAATAAATGTCCATTGCATAACCTGTTCTATAATTTCATCTGTAAAATTACTATGACTAAATTCGCTAGTACCAGCAACTGCTAAAAAATAGGATTGATACATATAAAAATCTTTACAACCATCCTGAAAATTCACCAATTTTTTCATTAACTCTTCTTTCAAATCAGGTGATACTTTGTCTTTTACTAGCCCAAACCACACTAAAAATATCTCATTCCATTCATTCTCAAAAATGCGATATTTCTTACCCTCAACAGGTTTATCAACATGATTTTTAGGTAAAAAATAATCCCAATCATCTATCATACAAGCTGCAAAATATTCTGCAAAAGACAGGTGAAAGAAAGCATAAACCCTTTCATCAGTTTTTTGCTCACGATAAACCCAATTTAACCAACCTAACTTTTCTGCTAACTCAAACTCCTCTAAACTCATGACATCTTTAATCACAGACTCCTTGAGACTGATTTGTTTATCAATCATCCTCAACGCCAAATTTCCCAAAGCCTGATTTAACTGTTGTCTTTGCGCTGCTGTGGTGACAAATTCCCCTTTTTTCCATTCATAAGTTGCATCCACAAAACGCTGATATAAATTCGCTTTGGTTTCCGGTAATTCCCCTGGCAAAAAACACCAAATCTGACACAACATTGCCAACCGCAAAGGGTTTTTGACTAAATCAAAAATGCGGCTGTGTTGGGGTGCGGTTAACTTTTGCTGTAACTGTTCCCCTAACTCCGGTTTTTTCTCCTTTTCATACCACTTCTGAATAAACTCTTTCACCTGGTCATCATTAAAAGCCAGAGTGCGATAGTATTCAAAATTAGCTATGAGGTTAGGTTGCCAAACATTGAGACGACAGGTGAGAATTACCCTAGTCCGAGTTAACCATGCTTCTAATTCGTTATTGAGTTGGAATAAAGGTGATTTTTCGGTGGTTTTCATCTCATCCACCCCATCCAACAGCAACCAAACTCGCTCATCCTTAAACTGTTGCTGGAAATCTGCCACTAAAGCCGATGTACATTTTTTTGGGAAAGCCTCTTCTAGCCAAATATTCACTAAATAGTCTTTTAGGCTTCTATTGTTTAACCGACTGAGACTAATACAAATAGGGCTAGGATGATCAGAATTATCAGCTAAATATTCGGCAATTTTGCTTAACCAAGTGGTTTTTCCTGCCCCTGGTTCTCCAATAATGGCTAAATTTTTGGTTTGCTGGCCTATGACTTCCTTAATAAATTCCTCATATTCGTATTGTTTGGTAATTTCTTCTGATTTTAATTCATATTGCCGCATTCCCTCATCCGCATCGGGAAAGGGTATTTCTTCTTTACCTCGTGCGGGTTTGGGTTGAATTAAGCCTAATTGGACAAAGATTTCTATTTCGTGTTTTGATTCGGTGATTGGTCGTCTGAATTGTTGTTGTTTTTCTTGCTGTTTTTGTAACATTTTCTGGCATACTTCGCGCCAGTTGATTTGTAGTGTTTCGGGTTGAGGTTCAGGTTGATTATTTTGGGGTTGTTGTTGTGCAAGCCATTCAGGATATTTCTCTTCCCAAAGCCATTTATAAGCCTGTTTCCAAGGTTCGTTTCCTTTTTTTGGTCTACCTGGTTTTGATTCTATAACGCATCCGTTTTCTTTAAGAATAGGGTAAACATTATTTTTTAGTTCATCTTTAATCTTTTGATCTGGAACATCAATTTGATTTTTAAAAGTAATTTTATTAGCAAGTTGCTCATCATCATCAATAGCAGAGTTATTCGGATCAAACCTAACTATAAATATTTGATGTGTATCTCCAGTAAATTGAAATTCTCTGGATTTATCTTGCAGAAATTTTTGTTGTAATGTTGTTTCTTCTGAGTATGTCATAAATTGTACCTTGCTGATTAGTTATATATAGGCAATTTCAATATTCTCAATTAGCCTCATAACCCGCCTGGGAATTAATTCCCAGTCTAATAGCCCAAGTCCGTTAAAACGGACTATAAATTTTTATTTAGTCGTCTTTAGACGACTTTTGTTATTAGACTCAGAATTTATTCTGAGGCGGTTTCTAACCGCAGAGGAATAAAAGTTTGAGAGTTTTTTGAGTAGGTCTTATGATATTTCCAAAATAACATCATCAAACATGATAATCAAGATTTCTATTAAATTCTAGTAAATTCTATTTGCTGGATCTTTTTTCTCTATTTTTTATTTGATTTTATATAAATAGTCAAGCAAAAAAACAATAGCGGGAAGTTCTAATGGATATCTCTACTCTTCTTTTAACAGCTTTAATCACTTGGGCAATTGAAAAATCTTCTGATGCGATTCTATTTTGGGTGAAGAAAAAGATCAAAGAAAAATCCGCCGATAACAACCAGAATAACCAGGAATAACAAGGGAATAAAAGCCATTGACTAAATCACAATATTGACAAACACAGCAGGGTGGGTACACTAACCCACCATCATTACTGTCAACATTCCTGATTTATTTAATTCTGTGCAGTTGCGAAAGAAAATACTGAGTTGCTAGGGTAGGTTGATCTGATTCGATGAGCGATCGCACTACAGCTACCCAATCCCTTCTTAAAGTGTGGATTTTGTTTATGTAGCTGCGATTTCTAGTCACCAGAGTTGGTATGAATTTAGACTATAAATCTTGCTCTTTTAATAACTTATTTACCCAAATCAAATCAGTTTCTTGAATTGGGGGAACTGGTTCGGAATTATAATCTATTGCTAAATCTAAACCTGCACGATCAAATAAATCTTGAATCACATTTTGTAAATCTACTAAGGGTTCTATATCTTCTTTTTGTAGAGGTAAGAAAAAAGCAGGAATTGCTTCTGATAAATTAAAAGGATATAATTCTGCTCTAGGTCGTAATTGACTACGACTAACTAAAATTTGATAATCTGATTTAATATTATTATCTAATATGGGCATAGATTCACCAGCACGTAATAAATCTATTTCGACTAAATGTGTAGAACTTCCTAATATTTGCAAGCGTTTAGTTTGATATGCTTTTCTTCCTTCTCCTTGACGTTTATTTTTAGGTGAGAGTAATTCAATTACTGTGATCACTTCACCTGTAGCAACTTCTCTCACTTCTAAATAAGTTTCTCTAATTTCTTCTGGTATGGGGATATTTACTGTTACGGGTTTAACAGGTGGAGAAACTACAGCAATGTTAGATGATTTCTGAGTTGTAGGTTTTAAAGAACGGGCGATAGTCACATCAGGAATACCAATTAAAACAGAGTTGCGATCAGTATCATGATAAACTCTTTTTTCTACTGCTACTCTGTATTTTGGTCGCAACTGTGGTATCAATGACTCAGCTAGTAATGTCAGAATCCAATGATGTACTTCTGGCCAGAGTTCAGGATTTTCTAAGTAGGGGTTCATTCCTGGAAATGGTGAAGGCATAATAAATAAATTATCGGTTAAATATCTTTTAACCTACAGCATAGCAAAATTTTTTCCTGAAATTGATTTCATAGTTTAATCCGATTTTTCTTCTTTTCTATTTAATTCTGTGCAGTTGCGAAAGAAAATACTGAGTTGCTAGGGTAGGTTGATCTGATTCGATGAGCGATCGCACTACAGCTACCCGTTGCGCCCCTGCCTTTGTCACATCATTGAGATTACTCATATCTATTCCCCCAATTGCAAACCAGGGAATCTGACAATTTTGGGAAACATATTTCACATACTCTAAACCCGCTGCGGCTTTACCTACTTTAGTCGGTGTTTCATACACAGGCCCCACACCAATATAATCCGCACCTTCGGCAATTGCCCCTTGCATTTCTTGGGGATTTGTGGTAGAGCGTCCGATAATGCGCTGATGTCCCAGTAATTGACGCGCTACAGCAATGGGTATATCCTGTTGTCCCAAATGGACACCATCAGCATCTACAGCCAAAGCTAAATCTACCCGATCATTAATAATGAATAAAGCCCCATAATGGTGACATAATTCACGCAGTCTTGTCGCCCGTTCTAAGCGGACTAAATCATCAGCGGTCTTTTCCCGATACTGTAACAGAGTTAATCCACCTTGAAGAGCCGCTTCGGCAATTGCGAATAAATTATCTGCGGGAGATGTTACCAGATATAAATGCGATCGCCATAATAACTGATGACGCTGATAACCCATCAAATTACTTTCTAGGGTATAAACCTGATAACGCATTTGTTTACAAGCTGCTCCCATATTCCCATGATAAAGCTTGCCATATTCTTCTAATACGCGCAACGCTTCCTGAACCCGGCAAAAATTAGCCTGTAATAGCGATGTAATATCAGCCCGTTGTTCCTCTTGGGGATGACTCAAATCTGTTCCTGGATCACCCTGTGTATCTCGTGCTGCGCGAATTTCTGCCGTATGCCAAGTACCCAACTCCTGACGCAAGTGTTTACATATACCTGAAAACTGGGCATTATTTAAACCAAACCGACACCATTCTTCAATAATTCGCAACCCTTCACGAGCGCGATCTAAATTAGCATCTAAAATACGATAAACAGTTTGTTGTGTGTGACTATGGGCTGAAACCATTACAAAACCTCATTTTTAATGCTTTTATAGTAATAGCCAGCCTGATTCATATTTTAATATTTTAATTATTAAATACTTGCTAACTAATCGTGGTCAATTTGTCAAGATACAAGTAACATCGTAAACATACTATCATGAAATAGTATAAAAATTAATTGTATAACAGTTGATATCCAGTCTCAGATCCAAATAGACTTTCAATGTTGTTGCTATAAATTTTAGAGGAGTTTTATAAAAAATGATAGTCCCCCAAAAATCTGTGAACACCCGACAAAACTCCCTGAGTTGCTCAATTTTGAGTTTAACAGTTGGTTTAGGAGTGACGAGTACAATACTCTTCATAACAAGTGCAAGTAGTGTATTTGCTCAAGTTCCGACGGTCGGCGAACAAATACTTCAAGGTGAAAAAACAATCTCTCAGATTAACCAATCATTTGTCAACCCCAGTACAGGAAATGACAAAACAGGTAATGGTAGTATCAGCGCACCCTGGCGGACAATTAGCCAAGCCCTAGAAGCATCACCTTCTAATAGTGTAATTATCCTCTCTCCCGGTACATATAGCGTCCAAAGTGGAGAAGTATTTCCTTTAATGTTGAAACCCGGTATAGCCATTCAAGGCAATATTAACAATAAAGGCCAAACTGTGACAATTACTGGTGGTGGTGAATTTCTCAGTCGCCGGTTTGGTGGTCAAAATGTGGCTATTGTTGGTGCTAACCAAGCTAGTTTAAGTGGTGTCACCGTCACTAATACCAATCCTCGTGGTTATGGATTATGGATTGAATCCAGTAATATTATAGTTCGGGAAAATACCTTTACTAATAATACCCAAGATGGAATTGCTGTCGCTAGTGATGGGACACCCAGTATTAGTAAAAATGTTTTTGTTCGTAATGGTGCTAATGGCATAACTATTTCTGGGAATGCTCGCCCCGAAATCAGGGAAAATATCTTTCAAGAAACTGGTTTTGGGATTAATATTGCCCAAAATGCGTCTCCGGTGGTGGTAGCTAACCAAATTCAGAATAATAGATCGGGGATTATTGTCCAAGCAAATGCTACACCAATGTTAAGGAATAATCTGATTCAAGGTAACAGAGAAGATGGTCTGGTAGTAATTGCCCAAGCTAGACCAGATTTAGGTAGTAGTTATGACCCAGGAAAGAATATCTTTCGGAATAATGGTCGTCATGATATCAACGCCCAAACTGCGAAGTTGGTGATTTCTGCGGCGGGAAATAATTTGGTTAGTAGTCGGATCAGCGGTAAAGTGGATCTTCAAGGTACAACCGCATCTACAGCCAGAAATCCTGGTGCTAATTCTTTATCAACAGAAACTTCAGCCCGCAGGCCAATCACATTTTCTGCCCCCACAGTTCCCAATGCTCCTAATCAAAGAACGGTAACACCTTTAAAAATTAAACCCGTTTCTAATCCCAATCAATTGCCACGAGTACCAAATAATCTATCTAATCCATCCCAATTTAATTATACTCAACTTGATTCTGGTGCTATTGAATTTGTAGCTCCTCAAGCAGCCACAGGGGAAAATATGCAAAATTCAGCCCCAATATCAGACCCTCAAATTTATACAGCTACTGGGCAAAATGTCAGTTACCGGGTGCTAGTGTTGGTTGCAAATCAGCAGCAACAGAATTTAGTCAGTTCTCTGGTTACTGGTGCTTTTCCCAAGGTTTGGCAAGGCCGCAGGGTGATGCAGGTGGGAGTTTTCAATAGTCAAGAAAGTGCCTCGGAAATGGTTAACCTCTTCAATAGCAAAGGTTTCAAATCAGTTGTTCAGGCTGTGAAATAATTGGTCATTGGTCATTTGTCATTGGTAACAACCGACAACTGTACGGGCGAAGCATTTGGAGCACTATTTTTGGCAATGACCGATAATTTATCTTCCCAATGCTTCGCCCCTACTGACAACTGACTAAAATGCCAACTCCAATCTTTCACTGGTGAGGGCTTTGAGTTTGGAGGTGAAGGATTCGGTGCGATCGCTCTTTTGGGGCATAAACTGACCAATAGGAGGATGATTGGCTGTTGCTGTGAGCATTAACTGTTGGGCAGGTGGGGGGGAAATTTCTTCAATAATTTGCTGTTGTCTGATATTTGCTGTTAATTGATCAGAAGGAAATGCTGGGACTGGATTTTCCGGCTCAAAGTCCCGTTTCTCTGCTGTTGGCTGTAAATTATTATTTATTTGATACGTATAACTCACTGGAGCAGGTAATAGACGAAGATTTTTATATTCTTCCATCCTGATTTCCTGTTTAGTGGGTGGTAAAACTTGTAGAGACCCAGAAGTGAGACGTTCAGGGAATTTGCTACAAATCATGCGCTCAAATTCCATATTGAAATGGTAGGTTGTCTCACCCTTTCGTCGCCAAAAGTTCAAGATTTGCTGTACAGATACGGCTTTATAACGACCTTGATACAAAGCTTCAATAACTGCTAAATGTAACCAATGCAGGGGATATTCAGATTGCCATTGGTTAACTAGCTCACTAGCATTGTGTCCGTTGAGATCAAAGCTGTAGTGAGTTAATAACTTAGCTGCTAGTTCGGCAGGAGGTGCGAAAGTTTGAGTGACCGGGGCTGTTGTTAACATGGGCTGTGAGTTATAGGCAATAGGTATAAACATTTCACCCATCGCATCTAGCCTAACGTACTTTTAGCTACATGAGTAGTTTTTTCACCAGCAGCAAAAGTGATAGGCAGTGTTTTCCATTCTACTTGTCAATTGCTGATATGCAAAACAACATAAGGTGAATTAATAACTTTTGTGCGTTGACTGGTGACTAATGCCTGATACACCATGGCTGCAACTTCGGCACGGGTGGCTTCCCTCGTGGGTGCTAGTAAATTGGGATCTGGATAATTAACAATAATTTTTTGCTGGGTAGCGATGGTAACGGCTGTGCGGGCATATTCGGGAATTTTATCTTGGTCAATGTAGGTTAAGGTTTTTTGAGCAGTTGCCAAAAGTCCCAGTCCGTTGACCAAGGAGACTATGACTTGTAGCCGTTGGACGTTTTGGGTAGGACGGAAGGTGCGATCGCTAAATCCGCCCACAAAACCGCCTCTGGCTGCAATTTCAATGGCGTTAGCTGCCCAAAAATCCTTGGCTATGTCTGTAAATTCTGGGGACGGACGTTTGGCTGGGGGATTAAAAGCCGCAGCAATTAAAGCTGTATATTGAGCGCGGCTCATGGCTTGATCTGGTTGGTATGTGCCATCAGCAAAACCCTGGGTTAAGTTCATACTAACTAATGCCCGAATAAATGGTTCGGCCCAATGGCCAACAATATCGGAAAAAGAGGGAATCTCTGTCTCTGGTTTGACAATATAGGCGGAGGGAAGGGGATTTTCTTGTCCTGTGGCGACTAATGCCTGATAAATTAGGACTGCGACTTCAGCGCGAGTAATTTCCCGCAATGGTTCTAATTGATCTGGTTGAGGATAATTGACAACTAATAGTTTTTGCGTAGCTACGGTAGTGGCATTGGTAGCGTAACTGGGAATTTGAGCGCGATCGCTGTATACCATCAAGACGTTAGGATTACCACCACTCAAGTTTAAACCGTTGACAATGGAGACTAGGGCTTGAATTTTGGTTAAGTTATTTTCTGGTCGAAATGTGCCATCGGGAAAGCCTTTTAAAAAGCCTCTATCCGCAGCACTGGCTATGGCTTTAGCCGCCCAAAAGTCTGATTTGACATCTTTGAATTTATCTAGTTGATTACTTTCCGGTAGTTGAAATGTCTTCGTCATCAAAGCTGCATATTGAGCGCGGGTAATGGGTGTGGCTGGTTGAAAAGTGCCATCAGGAAAACCACTAATAATATCTTTACTGACTAGGGCTTCCACGAAGGCTGCCGCCCAATGTCCTTCTAAATCAGCAAATCTACTGCTGACTCCGATTTGACTGGGGGTGTCAGCGGTAGCAGCGATGAAATCTATCGCCCCAATCACCTGGGGAAGACTTAATTGATTACCAACGGAGATAATTTTTTGATCTGTAACATTTTGTAAATCAAATTTACCCTGTTCTCGAAAAATGTTGTCTGCTGGGTCTTGGGGACTGCCTAAGTCGGGAACGGCATTACCGACGATTAAAAGACCACCTTGGGTGTTACTAGTGATGAGATTCCGCCGTAATACTGGTTTAGCATCACGGGAAAGGGCGATCGCTGTGCCATTGGCAGAAAGTTGATTATTTGCTACTAAAGGCGCGGCAAAATCACTAATGGCTATGCCCAAAGCATTATTTTCAAATACATTCCGCAGCACTTCCCCTTTGCTGTTCTTAGCTATGACTAATCCACACACTTTATTGTTAATAAACAAATTATCTACAATCCCTGGTTTCGCATTCCCAGTTATGAAAATTCCTTCTCTGGTGCAGTTCTTAAATGTACTGTTGGCCACGGTAGGTATTGATGATTCAATCCACACGCCAGTACCTTTTGCGGCAGGATTAATCACCGTCACACCTAAAAGACTCGCATCACTTAGTAAAAGAAAAGTGATATTCTGTACCCCGAAACTAGGACTTTGATATTCACCACTGCCAGAAATGATCATTTCCTGGCCTTTATTTGCCTCATTTCCTACTACCAACACTCCCGGTGGAATGGTCAAGGGAAATACCTCACCATTGGCTGTGCTATAAGTTCCACTAGCTAACTGAATAATTGTTGATGCTTTTGCCTGTTTCAGGGCGCGGGTAATACTTTTTAGGGGACTAGGACGAGAACCCGTATTAGCATCATTTCCTGTAGCAGGATTAACATAGAGTGTGGCAACAAGACTAGAATTAACCATTGATTGTTAAACGAATAAGGTTTTAATGGTGACATCCATAATTAACCATACTTTTGACACACTCAATATTTCAAGTCGGTAATAAATAAAAATTCACACAAAAGTATCACAGCTTGAGGTGTTTGCCACTCTAAAGAAATTACCTGTCTCCACCACTATATGAACCTGACCAAACAATAAACCACAAATTACGACATCTTCCATCAATAAAGATTAAGTTAATACCAGGATAACTTTAGGTTAAATTGCGTATTTAGAGGATGTTTTAAAAGTTTTTCATGTGTAAACAGACCCCTCTCCAAACCTCTCCCCTACCAGGGG
>NZ_JAQMTJ010000272.1:0-20459 GCF_028330815.1 Dolichospermum lemmermannii CS-548 | reverse complement strand
TTTCATCACATTGCTACCCCCCTTTCCCCTTGTAAAGGGGGGAAACAATAAAAATCCAGTTCCCTCCCCTTTACAAGGGGAGGGTTAGGGTGGGGTAAAAAATATTTGATACATCAACCATAACTTTTCAAACACCCTCTAAATCCTGTTAATAAGAGGATGTTTGAAAAGTGGTATTCCGTAATTTTCATCACATTGCTACCCCCCCTTTCCCCTTGTAAAGGGGGGAAACAATAAAAATCCAGTTCCCTCCCCTTTACAAGGGGAGGGTTAGGGTGGGGTAAAAAATATTTAATACATCAACCATAACTTTTCAAACACCCTCTAATGTCTGATGTTGGATTGAGTGACAGCAAAATCATTTTGATTTTGGTCATATTGCTTACAGATAAAAAATAGTAATCATCTAAAATCATTGAGTTCACTATTAATCAAAAAATTAGAATATTTGATCACCAAATATTAATTACATATTTAATTTATCGAATCTTTATTATTCCTAGATATCATTCCCTACTGTTTTCTCTATTATTTAATGGAAAGTCTTATAGATGTTTTAGTTTTATGCTCAGAATTACTTCATGGAATCTTCATCTTTTTTGACTGTAAATGACCAAGGAATTGCCCTGGCTGAAGTAGTTAAATATCTACAAATATCGGGTAAACTGGGGAATTTTATTGGTGATGTCTTGCGTCAGCACGTAATTGTACAAGAAATTAATACCAGAACAGATATTGAAATTAGTTCGGCATTAATTGAACAGACAATTATTGATTTTCGCTTAAAAAATCAACTAACTGATCCACAAAAATTTCAAGAATGGCTAATAAGTAATAGTACAGATTATACAACTTTTCATACATCTATTACCTTTAGCTTTCAATTAGAGAAACTCAAAGCATTAGTCACAGAATCAAAATTACCAGAATACTTTATTGAAAGGAAGATTTACTTAGATAGAGTCATCCTTTCACGGATTCTAGTTGATAGTCGGGAATTAGCCGAAGAACTACAAACTCAAATTGAAGAAGGAAGTAGTTTTGAACAACTAGCAAAAGAGTATTCATTAGCAGATGAACGAGTATTCAATGGCATGATGGGACCAATTAGTCGGGGAACTATACCAGATGTATTACGTGCGGCTGTAGACGCAACCACCCCAGGAAAATTGATCAATCCCATAGACATAGAAGGACGTTTTGCCTTATTTAGATTAGAACAAATTCTCCCAGCATCTTTGGAAGATCCTCAATTACAACAATCACTAAAAAATGAGTTATTTGAGAAATGGCTAGGGGATAAAATTCAGGATCTTACAGTCAGAATTCAAGTAGATTAAAACATTTCAATAATCAATTTTAACTAATAAATGTGTTAAACAATTTACCCTGGAATGAACCGCCGCTATCCTGGCTAAATGCTGAAGAACAAAGCGAATTAAAACAGCAAGCGGAAATTCGTAATTACAAACTTGGCGAAAAAATTTGGTCACAAAAATTAGGTGGTGATGCCTTTGACGAGGGAAGTTATCAGTTCTTCATTGTCACTGGTAAAGTCCGGTTACGAGAAGAAGAAGAAAATAAAACTGTAGCTACTTTACAAACAGGAGATTGGTTTGGTAACTGTCAACAAATATTTGCTGATTGTAAAGCTATCGCTACCAGCAAGGAAGTAGTAGTAATGTGTTGGAATTCGGCTGTATGGAAAAAGTTTGTCAATTCTCAAATTGATGAATTTTGGACAAATTCACTAGAGGTAGAGGAAACAGAAGCCATTTTACCAGTTGCTAATTCTCCCATTTCTCTACCTCCTTCCGCACCTTCTCCACCGATAATTTCCAATTATCCCTTTGTGGGAAGTGGGAATACAGGTGCAGCTTGTTTAACAATGGTGGCACAACATTTACAAAATCCTGTGCAATTGGAATGGGTACAACGCCAACTGCGGGGACAAAAACCCAAAAACCTGATAGAAGCTGCGGAAAAAGTAGGGTTAGTGTTGCGGAAATTGCAGGTTAGTTGGAGTGATTTACGCCAATTAACTTTTCCCGCTTTGTTGTTGTGGAATCAAAGTAATCAGGAAGGTAAAAATAACCAATTAAATTGGGTAGTAGCCTATGGAATCAAAGGCAATTATTTAATTATTGCTAATCCCCAAAATCCTGATTATAGTTGTGAACAATTACCGCAATCTGTAGTAGAAAATTGTTGGAATGGGACATTATGGCAAGCTGAATTAATTTCCCAACAAGAGAAATTTAATTTAGCTTGGTTTACTCCCGCAGTTTGGAAATATCGAGGTTTGTTAGGTGAGGTTTTAATAGCTTCATTTACCTTGCAATTATTGGGATTAGCGTCACCATTAATTACTCAAGTCATCATTGATAAAGTGATGGTACAGGAGAGTTTAGCCACCTTAGATGTGATGGCGATCGCTCTCTTGCTAGTGGCGACATTTGAATCTATTCTGGGTATGCTGCGGCTATTCATATTTACCCACACAGCCCGGCGTTTAGATTTGAGTTTATCCGCCCAACTTTTTCGCCATTTAATGCGTTTACCCTTGGCTTATTTTGAGTCGCGGAGAGTGGGCGATACAGTCGCTAGAGTCCAGGAATTAGAACAAATTCGCCAATTTCTCACAGGTACAGCCTTAACCGTCATTCTTGACAGTATCTTTGCTGTAGTTTACCTGGGATTGATGTTTTATTACAACATTCCCCTGACATTTGTAGCCTTAGCCGTATTACCATTATTTGCGACTTTAACCATCGTCACGACACCAATTTTGCGAAATTGGCTAAATGAAACCTTTAACCGCAGTGCGGACAGTCAATCATTTTTAGTCGAGACAATCACCGGCATTCATTCAGTTAAAGCCCATGCAGCCGAACCAATAGCAAGAGAACGCTGGGAAGGTTTATTTGCCCGCTTTATTCGTACCAGTTTTAAAGCCTCAACTACATCCAATATTAGTAGTAATATTGGTGACTTTCTGACTAACTTTTCCACCTTAATCATCCTGTGGGTTGGGGCAAAATTAGTAATTGATCATCAACTAACAATTGGTCAATTAATCGCCTTCCAAATGTTATCAGGAAGAGTGACCAGCCCACTATTACGGCTAGTGCAGTTATGGCAAAATCTCCAACAAGTTCTATTATCAGTAGATAGAATTGGTGATATTCTCAACGCTGCCCCAGAAACAGAAGCAGGAACAGGATTAGTATTACCACCCCTCAAAGGAGAAGTTAATTTTGATCAAGTTTTCTTTCGCTATAATGCCAACACCGAACCAGTATTAAAAGGAATTTCTTTTAATGTTGAACCCGGACAATTTGTAGGCATTGTTGGCAGAAGTGGTTCAGGAAAAAGTACCCTTTCCAAAATTATTCAACGACTTTATCAAATTGAATCAGGACGGATTCTAATTGATGGATTTGATATCAAAAGTGCTGACTTAGCATCCTTACGACAACAAATCGGTGTAGTTCTCCAAGAAGACTTTTTATTTAATGGTTCAATCTTAGAAAACATCACATTAGGAAATCCAGATATTACCTCCGAACAAGTTGTCGAAGCGGCTAGATTAGCAGTAGCCCATGACTTCATTAGTCAACTACCTTACGGTTATGAAAACAACGTAGGAGAAAGAGGAACAGCATTATCTGGAGGACAAAGACAACGCATAGCATTAGCCAGATTATTTCTAACGTCTGCACCAATTCTCATATTAGATGAAGCCACCAGTGCCTTAGATAGTGAAACCGAACAACAAGTATTACAAAACCTCAAAAATGTTTCCTCTAACCGCACAGTATTCTTAATTGCCCACCGTTTTGCCCCCCTCAAACGAGCCGATTTAATATTAGTCATGGAAAAAGGAGTAATAGCCGAACGAGGAACACATTTAGAACTCTTAAAACAAAAAGGTTTGTACTGGTCACTTTATCAAAGACAACAAGCGAATATTTAAAGGAAACTCTTGATTATTCTTTGCGTCTTTGCGCCTTTGCGTGAGAAAAAGAATTTAATCTAACACACTCAAACCCAAAGCCACAGCCCCCCACAAAGGTGCATCATCACCCAACAATGCCCGCACAACCTCAAAATTCACCTCTGGGAGTGCGGTTTCCCTAGCTACTTTCCGCACCACAGTCCAGAAATTATCCCCAGCTTTGGTCACACCACCACCTAAAACAAACCGTTGGGGATTCATCAAATTGGCTACATTACCAATACCGACTCCCAACGCCCAAGCACCCCGATATAATACCTCTTGTGCTATTTCATCTCCGTTGGCTGCTGCGGTACTAATGACTTTGCCTGTAAGTAAGTTGAGATCATTACCTGTCAAATACCTAAGTACGTCTCCCCTGACTTTGCCGTTAGCACTGGGTGGTTCTTTCTCCAGCATTTCCCGGGCATTTTGCGCCATGTAGGGACCCGAAGCTAAACGTTCTACACATCCCCGTTTTCCACATAAGCATAAGGGACCTCTAGGATCTACTACCATGTGTCCAATTTCTCCCGCCATGCCTAATGCACCCCGCCAAAGCTTGCCGTCAAGTATCCAACCTCCACCGACACCAGTGCTAATGGTAATATAAAATAGGCTATCATATCCTTGTCCAGCCCCAAAGCGATGTTCACCAACAGCAGCAACGTTAGCATCATTATCTATACTGACAGGTGTATAATAATCTTCTTCGAGTATTTGTTTGAGGGGAACATTTTCCCAGCCAGGAACGTGATGAGATAAGCGGACTAAACCTGTGGTTGCATCTACTGGACCACCGAAGCTGACACCAATGGCATCCGGTTTCCTTCCTTTTAGCACGGAATCAATGAGCGATCGCATAATTTCTAAATCAGTCAAAGCATCACCATTTGCGGGTGAAAACCGTGATTCATGGTACAACCACTCCTTCGCACCACCCTTTACTGTTGCTGCTGCCAATTTTGTGCCACCAAAATCCAGAGCTAAAATTAATGTCATATAATTAAAAATAGGGAATTGACAAAACAACCATTCACCATTATTACTTAATCACAATTTTGTTGTAGTTCACTATGAAACCATCTTTACTGTCTGCATAAAAATATTTCTGTATTAATTATTCTTGTAACTTATGTATAATCTTATTTATTACATTTGTAAATCCAATGATACTTATGATCGGTTTTTGTTAGATTATGAATATTATTAATTTTTATGAAGGATAAATTAATGTAAAGATATATTTTTGTAGAATTTATTTGAGAAAATAGTTGCTTTAGCAATTGAGTTGGGTTAGAGTCAAAATACGTGATTAGATAAAAAGAAAGTTTCTAGCCTTTATATTTTTTTCACAATCAATTGAGAATATTTCGCAATATGGATAAATTTAGCTATAATTTAAAAGCTAGTGAATGTATGTCATTAAGTATACAGACAAAGGATCGAATTTTCTATTTAGAGAATTCCACAAAAAAGATGATCCAATTTTGTAGGATGGGCATCTTGCCCGTCCTTGTGTTGTTAGCGGGCAAGATGCCCGCACCACAAGAGATTTTGGGATATTTTTTTAATTGGAAGTCTCTTAGATCATTTAGGGAAAAGTTTAAATCTCAGAATTCAGCGATTAAGACTAAGGATGAAGAATACTAATCAAAAAAGCGATAAATTAGCTCCAGATATTCTCGAAAATCTCCCTGTTAAATGTAAAAAAAATGATATTTTGAATTCTTAACATTTTGGGAAAGAGCATTTATTTAACCGGAAAGACTGGGAAAAATCAGAATTTGATAAAGTGTCTACCTAGATTTTTGTTAACAATTGTTCATAAAATATATATTTGAGTAAGTGTCAATGAATAATTTTTTTTGCGCTGATCATTCACGAGAAATACAAGAAGATGTTATTGGTAGTGCTACTAACCACCAAACCTATATATTAGTAGAATGTCCTACCCCTTGGGTTTCTGAAGCCTTTAATTCTAAATGGGTTCCAGATAATTTACGGATTTTGGTTGCAGATGTCAAACGTGCTAAATTATCAATTCATTTTCTATTAATTGCTAATGATGAAACACACAGGGAAGAACAAACAACTTTATTAATTTATCAGCAAGAAAAGGGATCAAGTAACGGATACCGAAAACAAGAATTTAAATTACCAAATATTGAACAAGTAGCAGGAGTAGTCAGGAAATGGTTAACTGGAGTCAGTGTTGATGATGAAATAGCATCCAATCCCACAAGAGATATATTAGTTTGTACCCATGGTAGCCATGATCAATGTTGTGCAAAATATGGCAATCCTTTTTACTTTCATGCTCAAAATACCATCTTTGATTTACAGTTAAATCATCTCAGAATTTGGAGATCAAGTCACTTTGGTGGACATAGATTTGCACCCACAGCCATAGATTTTCCCCAAGGCAGATATTACGGAGTTCTGGATCAAGATACCTTTAAATCAATTCTTACCCAAACTGGAAATATAGAATGTTTAAATAAAGTTTATCGCGGTTGGGGAATCTTACCAAATCCCTTGCAAATTTTGGAAAGAGAACTCATGCTGCGTTTAGGTTGGGATTGGTTTAACTATAAAGTCACAGGGAAAATTCTGGAGAAAAGCCTAGATAATCAGACAATTTTAGGTGAGTTAAGTTTTGAACAACCTTCTGGAACTCTCTATACTTACCAGGCCAAACTTGTAAAAGATGATATAAAAACACAAACCCTCAAAGGTTCTTGTGATGCTTCAAGAGAGGTAGTATGTGTGAAATATGCTGTATCTAATCTTTGGCTTGTAGCTAAAAAAGTAGCAACTTATAGCTAATATGTAAGAGTCAGTCGTCAGTGGTCAGTAGGGGCGAAGCATTTGGAAGATAAATTATCGGTTATTGCCAAAAATAGTTCTCCAAATGCTTCGCCCGTACAGTGCGAAGCATTTGGAAGATAAATTATCGGTTATTGCCAAAAATAGTTCTCCAAATGCTTCGCCCGTACAGTGGTCAGTGGTCAAAAAGAAGAGAGAAGAAAGAAGAAAGAAGAAGTTTTAATTGTGTCACCGCAACTTCTCAATACCCAGTGCAAGATATAAGATAAATTCTATGGAGTAGAAAAATCAAAAAATGTCTAACAACCGTTCTGGAATTTTTATTGGTGGTTTGATGTTAGGAGCAGCTATTGGCACTTTAGCAGGTTTATTAGTTGCTCCCCGCACAGGACGGGAAACCCGTAAACTTGTGAAAAAATCTGCCAATGCTATCCCCGAATTAGCAGAAGATATCACGACCAGCGTGCAAATTCAGGCAGATCGTCTTTCTAATAGCACCCTGCAAAACTGGGATGAAACTGTAGACAGACTGCGGGATGCGATCGCAGTTGGCATAGACGCTACCCAGCGCGAAAGCCAAAACTTAAACAAAAAAAATACTGTTGATGTCAGCAGCACCACAAACGATACTGATCCTTTGACCGAAAAACTAGAACGTTCATAAGTGGCATAACCGTGATTGATCCTTTGTTTTGGCTGGGACTATCCATCCTCCTAGTTGCTGCCAGTCTAACAGCCGTTTTGGTGGCAGCCATACCCGCTTTGCAGGAACTAGCCCATGCTGCTCGCAGTGCCGAAAAATTCTTTGATACCCTTTCACGGGAGTTGCCACCCACTCTCAACGCTATCCGCAACACCACCTTAGAAATAACCGAATTAACCGATGATGTTAGTGAAGGTGTTAAAAGTGCCGGTCAAGTTGTCAAACAATTTGATCAAAGTCTAGATACCGCCAAAAAACAAGCAGAAAATCTACAAATTAGTACCCGTAGTGTCTTCGTCGGCTTTAAAGCAGCTTGGACAAGCTTCGCTCGCAAAAAAAAACCAGGAGAAATGCGAAAACGCTGATCAATGAGAACGGGATTAAACACTGCCAAAACTGATCAACAGCGAGTGGTCACCAATTCCTAATTTCTCCATCAGATTTTGCTGAGATATCTAATATTAGAGTAAGGTAAAGAAGTGTAAAGAAGTATCACTTTTACATTAATCTTTGAAAAGCACTTTTTACATTCTCCCGTAGATAATAGTATAATAACGTTCATGCACCTGTGTTTTTGGCGACGAATTTTAGTATCAATTGCCGTATTTGGCTTTATTGGCTCAATTTGGGCAATTAATTCTCCATCTGCCCTAGCTTATGAAAATCCCGATTTGCTACCCAGCTTTGTCACCCCAGTAGTAGATTTAGCAAAAACTCTCCCTGACCCCCAAGAAGAAAAGCTAGTTAAAGAATTAGAGCAGTTTGAAACTGATACTGGTTGGAAATTGCGCGTTTTAACTCAATACGACCGCACCCCAGGGAGAGCAGTAATCAAATATTGGGGTTTAGATGATAAAAGCATTCTCCTAGTAGCAGATGCTCGTGGTGGTAACATCCTCAGCTTTAGTGTTGGTGATGCCGTTTATGAATTCTTACCCCGCACCTTCTGGATTGAACTACAAACCCGCTTTGGTAACTTATACTTTGTCCGTGAAGAAGGAGAAGATCAAGCCATTCTCCAGGCTCTAAATTCAGTGAAAGGTTGCTTACTCAAAGGTGGTTGTAACGTCGTTCCTGGACTCCCTAGAGAACAATGGATACTCACCCTTGTTACCTCTGCTGTTGGGGGGATTATTTGTGGTTTTGCTGCCCAACCGCGCGGCGACAAAAAGATACTTGGTTGGCAATGGGCGTTAATTTTCTCACCTTTATGGGGAATATTATTTATTGCCTTCGGTATTGCTCCAGTTATTACCCGGACAAGCGATTGGTTGCCTCTCGTCCGCAATATTTCCGCTTTTGCCATTGGTGCTTTAGTAGCTTATTTATCCCCCGTGTTTAGTCGGACTTCCTCTAACGCTGAATCCTGAAAAGTTATAGGATACTGACTGGTAACTGGCAACTAGAAATAAATTCTGCCCAATTACTAATTGCCAATTACCAATCAACAAAGACTACGCACGGAAATTGATAAGCTAAAAACTAATACATTAAATAACAATGGAATGGCACGTAACTGACGCTCAAAGTCTGGCAATTATTGATACTGAAATTGGTGATCATATTTTTTCACCAGCAGAGTATGAAATCGTTCGTCGCGTAGTTTATGCTACAGCAGATTTAGAGTATAAATCCTTAATCCGGTTTTCAGAACAAGCATTACAAGCTGGAGCAGCAGCCCTGGTAGCACGTACTACCATTGTCGTAGATGCACCAATGGTACAAGCAGCCATAGCCCATGATATTCAAAATACATTTGCTAATCCAGTGTATTGCAGTATGGAAGCACTAACACGACCCCAAAAAGAAAAAACCCTTGCTGCTTGGGGGATTGAAACCCTAGCTAGGCGTTATCCAGAGGGGATATTTGTAGTTGGTCAAGCACAAACAGCATTAACTGCATTGGTTGAATTAATTGCAGCCGAAGAAATTAGACCCGCTTTAGTCATTGCTACCCCCGTAGGTTTTGTCAATTTAGAACCAGTAAAAGCACGATTACAAGAATCTCTAGTTCCTTACATCACGATTGAAGGTCGCAAGGGTAACGCTGTCGTAGCTGCTGCCATTGTTGACGGCTTAGTAGACTTGGCTTGGCAAGCCTATGGACAGGATAGAACTGGAGGGGGTTGAAGAGGTAGGGAAGGTTGGGGAGGTTGGGGAGGTTGGGGAGGTTGGGGAGGTAGGGAGAAGATTTTTACCAATGACCAATGACCAATGACCAATGACCAATGACCAATCACCAATCACCAATCACCAATCACCAATCACCAATCACCAATTACCTACTTCCCTGTCTTCGGTGAACGACGGCGGGGGTTTCTTTCTTGGTTTGCACGCAAGCGGACACTAACTTCATTAAAAAAGTCTTTGCGGACATAAGGATAATCGCTTACCCATAGATCACGACTAGGAATATATATATCGCTGAATTCTTCAATTGTGCTTAAATCAGAACTATTTGACATAACCACCATTTCAGCTATTTGACCACGAGAAATGACTTTGTGGGCGTTGCGTAATGGGGCTTCAAACTCCACACTAAATCCTGTGTCGTCGCCTATTTCTAAGTTAATCCGCTTTTCACGGTTTTCGATGATGACTAACTCACCTTTGCCGTTAACGGTTTCCTGTTTGCCCATTAACTTATCTGTAATCCACCAGTCTAGCACTCGTCCCCGGAAAAAGCCACTGTATTTATAACGGCGGCATTTTCCATTGCGGATACTTGCTTGAAATACGGGATACCAAAGCCAAAAGAAAGCACCAAATACTCCAAAAAAGAAGATTAACCCAAATTCCAATCTAAACAAGAATTGTGCAAGCAATAGCACAGCTAAGGTAACTACAGAAATTAGTATCCGCTGCACAAAATTGCTTAACTTTCCCCAATAGTATTTATATTGTGGTCCAGAGGCAACCAGGGGAATGATTTGTTCAAATTTTTGGCGAGTTAGGGGAACGATCATATTTTTGGCTTTGAGATGGAAAAATCGCAATTTTCAAGGTAAGGATTCAGAATAGAGAATATGGAAGTCAAGATAATAATGGCTTTTGGAGTCAACTTTGATGAGGTTGAGAAAATTTCACTTCTCTCTATATTTATTTATTATTCTGACTCCTGACTCCTGACTCCTGACTCCTTGCTTTTAAAGTATTTTTTCTAATCCATATACTAATGACTTTAGCTGATTAACTTTGCGGATGGCTAATAATACTCCTGGCATATAACAGGCGCGATCGCTGGTATCATGACGTAAGGTGTAAATTTGCCCTGCTGCACCGAAAATCACTTCTTGGTGGGCAATGAGTCCCGGTAAGCGGATACTATGAATTCTAATCCCTTCGTCTGCTAAACTGCCTCTAGCTCCGGCTATTTTCTCCGTTTCTTCCACAATGGCAGTGTTAAAGGTTTTACCCATTTCACCTAATAGTTGAGCGGTTTGAATGGCTGTACCGCTAGGAGCATCCGCTTTTTGGTTATGATGGAGTTCGATAATTTCTACATGATCAAAATACTGGGAAGCTCTCACAGCGGCTTCTTGGAGTAGTACCATACCAATGGAAAAGTTAGGAATAATCAAACAACCGGTACTGGCTTTTTCGGCAAAATCAGCTAATTCTTCGAGTTGTGCGGGACTTAAACCTGTAGTTCCTACAACCGGACGAATTCCATAGGCGATCGCACTGCGAATATTATTATAAACTGCATCAGGATGGGTAAAATCAACTAATACCCCCGGTTGCATCTGTCTTTCCCCAGCTACATACCCCAACATTGGCTCTAATTGATTGGTAATTGGTACTTCCAAGGGTTCACTTAAACCCGCTAGTTCCCCCGCGTCTTTACCTTGATGTTCGGGAGTTGTGTCAATTGCACCCATTAAAATCAAATCAGACGCTTGGGCTACTGCTTTAATTACCTCACGTCCCATTTTACCAGCAGCACCGTTAACGATAACGGGAATAGAACCTTGATTGCTCATAGATTTAACAATTATTTTTAATTGAACAGAGAAATTGTCTCACAAATGCAAGTTTTATAAAATTGATTTGTTTTGGACTACGCAACCATCAATAGTAATTGATCTTGTCAAAAAAGTTAAGTAGCAATATAATTAAATTATTACAGCGGTTTCCGCTCTTATGAGGTACAAAGTTGAATCATGGAACTCTTGTAGTGCGGGCATCTTGCCCGCTAGATATGTACCTCATAACACCGGGAAGTGCTGTATAGATATGATTAAAATTACAGAAGCATTGCATTTTTTATCATAGGAACACTTGTATTATTTTATTTATGTCAACTTATAAATTTCTCCCCTATTAATTAAAACTTTTCCCGTCAATAAATCCTTCACAGTTGCTAATAAAATCCGTCGAGAATCTACCTCAAACAACACCGATATTCTATCAATTCCTGCTTCACCTAGTGGGTTGAGTTTTGCCACACAAACCTGTTGATTTTGATTATCTAAGGAACGGTAACTTTCTTGATGTTGGAGAGTGCTAGAAGTCATTCTTCCCGAAGCATCAAACGCAATTTCTGTTTGTGTCATATCACCTAATTCACCAATGTCTAAACGAATCTCCCTTTGTCCATTATTTGCAACTTGCAGATTTAACCATTCTTGACGTTGACAAGGATATTTTTCACCTTTGGTAAATAAGCGATGATAAATATAACTTTTGCTATAATTTTCCCATAAACGAATCGCGTAACTATGACGGAGAAAATCATCTATTTCGGTAATCTGCGTTATTGCTAATGCACCATGACACACAGCATCAAAGGGTTTATCTAATTTTACTTTATTTTTACCAAAATAGGAAATAATTAATTGTTGAACTGCGGGAATTAAACAACTTCCTCCTACTAACAAAACCTGTTCAATATCATTCTTAGAAATACCCTTTCTTAAAGCAGAAGCTAAAACTTCATCTAAGGTATCTCGTAACTGTTGTAAAAACTGTCCATATTCTAAAATCTCTTCTAACTTTTCACGATTAATTTTTAATTCATAAGACATAAAAGATTCATCATCAAACCAACTTTCAGCCACAGATTGATTTTTTGATAATTGAATTTTTAATCTTTCCGCAATTTCTAATAAATTTTGATAACCAATTTTCCCAACTTGTTCCGGGGTTAAATTTTGAGAATGTAAATAATCATCAACTATCCAAACATCAATATCTTCACCACCTACATAAGCTTCCGACTTAGCTAAAACCTCAGCGCGTAAACTGTTATTTTCATGAGAATTAGTCATAGTTTTAACCAAACTCAAATCGAGAGTTCCCCCACCAAAATCTACTACTAAAATTAACTTACCAGGGCGTTTTACAGCATATCCTAAAGCTGCTGCTGTAGATTCATCTATAACTGATACTTTTGGAACATTTAATTTTGTCCCCAAATCTCGAAACCAATCTAAATAACGTTCAAAAGCACCAACAGGAACAGTAAGAATTAAATGACTAGGTTGGATATTTTGCCTTTTTATTTCCGTCCAAATAGTTTGGATAAACAACTCAGAAACAGAAATAGCATTATAATTTATCCCATCAATTTGGATTGCTGGTGGTTGATAATCTCCAGCTAAATCACGTTTAAACTTTTTAAATAACCGTTCAGGAGGATAACTTTGAGAAAGTCCTAATCTTTGACTTCTCACACCTTCACCTAATATGATATTATTACCTGATTTAATAAACATTAAACTAGGAATAACGGGATATTCTAATCTTTCACCTTGAGGATTGACACCCAAAAACAAACGGGATAAATTAGGAAAACGTAAACTTTTAGGTTGTTGAGTATCAGCTTCTAAAATACTAATTACAGTATTACTTGTACCAAAATCAATTGCAATAGTTGTCATAATTTAAGTAGGTTGGGTTAAGCGAAGCGCAACCCAACAAAAATGATAGATAATTGATATCTTGATGTTGGGTGAAGACAGAATAAATATATTATCTAAAAAATTGTAAGCAGTAAATGTTGGGTTTCGTTCCTCAACCCAACCTACAAATTCATGAGTTTAAGTATTATCAAATCCTCCAGGTAGAGTGCGACTAATTTTAGCAGGATAAAGAACTTTATCACCATTTTGATAACCAATAAAACGAATATATACTAATTCCCCTTCTTGAATATCATCACTATCAGCTTGATGTAATTGGGGATTATAATTAACCTGTTTCCAAGTTTCACCAATAGCAGTATAACCCCAATTGGTAATTAAACTATCTAAAGATGTGAATAGGGAAATTAGGTTTTTAGCGGGTAATTCAGGTTTAGCTAAAGCCATTTTTTTAACTGTGGGATAATTGCTGAGTAGAGTTTGTAATTGGGTAAAAGTTTCTTGTTGAAAATCAGTTTGTAATTGTTGAGATTGTTGTTTTAATTCCTCCCTGAGTCGTTGACATTGAATTTCTAAATCTTTGATTTTCTGTTCTGTGTCGGGAGAAGTTACAGGTTGATTATTAATAGATGTATTTTGATTATTTGCTGGGAATAAAAACCGCAGAATGATATAAACAATGATTACGAGAATTACAGCAAAAGCAACTTGATTAATTTGTTCTAGCATATTGTTTATGTAGTTGGTGTTCAGATCCCCTCCCCGACTTCTTTAAGAAGTCGGGGATCTAGTTTACTGTTGTTGTAAAGATTGATTTTCGGAAGCTGTAATTAACTCATCATCTTGATAATATTCCGGTAACAATTCTTGAGATTCTATTTCTCCCAAAGATTTTTCTAACCCCTTTGTTGTTTCCACACAACTAGAACCAGTGACATTTAAAACCCGTTCCACAATTTTACCATCCTTCCCAATGCGATATTCAACTTTTTGATATTCAGCCATGATGATTTTTACTTTTTAATAATGTTAATAAATCAGAAATTAAACCCATCTACCAACAATAACCCGCACCGTACCATCTGCTAAAACCTCCTCTTCCTCCACATTAAAACCCTCAGTTTGAATTGTTCCCATCAAAGTTTTATGAGCGTATCTTTGACTAATATGATTAACAAACTCCTGCTGATTAATTTTCGCACCCCAAAAATCAGCCACTAATTCATAACCTTCTCCATTTTTACGAAAACCCAAATCATAACCATTAGCTTGCTTAATCACATATTCAGCATTAATTGTATCACCCATATAACCCCGAACCTGAGTATTTTGTTCAACTTGATAACCTAACTCTTGCAAAACGTCAAGCAAAACTTCACCCTGTTTAATTTGCACCTTAATAGTTGTAAAATGAGACATAAAAAATCAACTCCTATAAAAATCTCTCCAAAACCTCTTCCCTCCGCGTCCTCCGCGCCTCTGCGGTTCGTTTTCTTTTATTATTTAATCCACCTCCAAAGGACCCAAACCTTGCTGCTGAGAATAAACCTTCAACTCCTCAATTAACAGCGTATCAATAGAAGCCGTTCTTGCGCCAGCTTCCGCCGCCCAGCGTTTTAAACTAGTAATTTGTTCCTTAGCAATAGCAGCCAAAGGAACAGTTTCCGACACCGCAGCTAAAATATCTTCAGTGTGAAAATCCCGCCTATTACCATCAATTAAACTACCAAAAGCGCGGTGCATACCATCAATAATTACCTGTTGAATTTCCGCACCGCTAAAATTTTCGCTATGACTTGCAAGTTTCTGTAAATCAAAATCTCGCAGTCGGGAAGGACGGATTTTTTGCAAATGGACTTTAAAAATATCATGGCGTTCTTTTTCCGTGGGTAAATTTAAAAAGAAAATTTCATCAAATCGCCCTTTCCTTAATAACTCGGCTGGTAATATTTGCACATTATTAGCAGTAGCCACCATAAACACCGGACTGGTTTTTTCTTGCATCCAGGTAATGAGTGTACCAAATACCCGGCGCGATGTGCCAGAGTCACCATCTGTACCACTATTAATATTACCAAATGCCTTATCTATTTCATCCATCCATAATACACAGGGTGATATTGCTTCTGCTAATTGTATCATTTGGCGAATGCGACTTTCACTTTCTCCCACTATACCCCCAAATAATCTCCCCACGTCTAAACGTAACAATGGTAAACGCCATTCATGGGCGATAGTTTTGGCTGATAATGATTTTCCTGTTCCTTGGATTCCTACTAATAAAACGCCTTTGGGGTTGGGTATTCCATAACGTCGTGCTTCTTCGGTAAAAGCATCTTGACGCATTCGCACCCACTGTTTCAGATTTTCTAAGCCACCGACGTTTTTTAATGATTCATTGGCGGTGTAAAATTCTAATATTCCGGTTTGGCGAACTGCTTGTTTTTTCTCTTCTAATACTCTATCAATATCTGTTTCGTTGACTTGTCCTTTTGCTGCTAAAGCGGCGGCTAAAACTCTTCTAATTCTGGCGCGACTTAATCCTTGACAGGCTTTGATTAATTGTTCTTTTCCTAGTCCATTTAAGTTAAGTTTTTCGGGGACTATTAATTGCTGAATTAAATAATCTATTTCTTGAATGTTGGGTAAGGGAAAATCAATTACTGTAACTTCTTCTTGTAGTTCTGGGGGTATGGTTAATGTATGACTGGTGAGGATGAGGGTTTGGCGTGTGCGTTTGAGTTGACGGGTGAGGTTTTTGATAGCCCGAATTACGGGAGCATTTTTTTCTGTTTCGGGGTTTTTGAGGATAAAATGTATGTCTCGCAATACAAATATTGTGGTTGTATTTTCTGGGGTTTTGGTAATTCTTGATAATGCACCCATGACTGAACCTTTATCAGTTCCGTTGTCATCCCAACCGGTGACGATATCCCATAATAATAGTTGTCGTGGTGTCTGGGATATTTGGGTGAGTTGTTGGAGGACTTGTTCTATTGGTTCTTCTTCGACTCCGACTATATATAGTAGGGGATAGCGGGCGCGAAGCATGAGGTCTATTTGTTGGAGTAGTTGTTGATGGGGGTTATTCATTATGTATAAATAAGGGAGTTAGTTGTTAGTTTATTGGGGTTTTTATTTCGCGCAAAGTCGCCAAGGAGCAAAGACGCAAAGAAGAAAATTTTTTGTCTGATAGCGTAGCGTGGCGTAAGCCATATCAGGATGCCCAGGATTTGAGGATGTACAGGATGTGATTGTTTGATTATTGGTTAGTTGTTATTAGTATAGAGGAAATTGAATATTTATGAAGTGAGATGGAAGATTATTGTCAGAATCAGGATGTCCAGGATTTAAGGATGTACAGGATGTGATTGTTTGATTATTCGTTAGTTGTTGATGATTAGTTTAGAGAAAAGTGAAATATTTATGAAGTGAGATGGAAGAATAAATATATGAATCTCATCTATCAACCATCAAATAACAATCCTGTCAATCCTTTAATCCTGGATATCCTGATTCAGACAAAAAAATTTTTCTCGCTATGCGAGAGGGATAAGACAAGAAAAGAGCAAGAGGGCAAAAGCGCATAGTGCTATTAAGTCCTCGCCGCACCACTACATACAACCCGAAAACCAATAAAGACGTTGCTGAAGCCGAGATTGCTGACGTAGCGATAAGCAGAACGGCAATCTCCAGGATTGAGGTTCCACGCACCACCGCGCAGCAGCCTTACATTGGTATCAGTATCTAGCCATGCGCTTCCATCTGTCGGCGCACCTTTATAGCTACCATGCCAACTGTCTTGACACCACTCCCAGACATTGCCGTGCATATCGTATAAGCCAAAATTATTCGCTACTTCAAAGCTGCCTACTTCTGTTGTTTCGCATCGGTAAATTCCTTTAATCCCACCGCCATAAGTGTAGTTACCACTATAGTTAGCTAAATCCGTTGTAATCATCTCTCCAAAGTGAAATGGTGTGGTAGTTCCTGCTCGACAAGCATATTCCCATTCGGCTTCACTTGGCAATCTGTAGGTTTTTCCTGTCCTTTTACTCAACTTTTGACAGAAAGTCACCGCATTATTCCAATTAGTGCTTTCAACGGGGCGATTACTACCATTGCAATAAGAAGAGTTAGTTCCCATAATAGCTTGATATTGTGCTTGTGTTACTGGATATTTTCCCATGAAGAAACTAGGAACTGTAACTTGATGCTGAGGACCTTCCTTATCCATTCTTCTATCTTCATTTTCCGGTGAACCCATCATAAAAGTACCACCAGGAATTGCAGCCATTTCTAACTTTACACCACTACCTAAATCTTCCATGAAATATCTAGCTACACGCGGCTGACGGTGAATAATTTCGCCAAATTTGTTGACTGTTACTACTTCAATTTGTTCTAGTTTTAAACCTTGGGGATTAAAATTAAAAGCTGCTTGTTTCGCTTTTGATTCAATTCTAGAATTTAATATATGATGTGCTTGTATCTGAATTTCTACAGATTCATCTTTTAAACCTGCAATTACCAAATCTAAACCCTGTTCTCCATAATTCAATGCTTGCTCAAGTGCAGCAATTCTTACATTTGAATTTGGATTTTTCAACCGCAATTTTACCCCTTCAATTCCACCTAAAACGGCTGCACATTCTAGTGATGGGCTATTACCACCAAGCACAGCATCGTATTCTCGCGGTTGTTGTGGATTATTCATGATTCGTTAATGGTTGGTTTCATGTATGCTGTATGTAAAATAGCATATTTGAGTAATTTTGTTATTTGTTTACATAATTTTAATATTGTCAGAATCAGGATGTCCAGGATTTAAGGATGTACAGGATGTGATTGTTTAATTATTGGTTAGGTGTTGATGATTAGTATGGAGAAAGGTTAATTTTTGTGAAATTACCGTAATAATCAATACATCATTCACGTCTAGTAATCATCAAATAACAATCCTGTAAATCCTCTAATCCTGGTTATCCTGATTCAGACAAAATATTAAGTAAATAGTCATCAACCATCAAATTACAATCCTGTCAATCCTTTAATCCTGGATATCCTGATTCAGACAAAAAAATTTTTCTCGCTATGCGAGAGGGATAAGAAAAGAAAAGAGCAAGAGGGCAAAAGCGCATAGTGCTACTAAGTCCTCGCCGCACCACTACATACAACCCGAAAACCGAGACCGTTGAGGTCGGTACCGAGGTAGTTGCTGCTGCGATAAGCAGAACGGCAATAATCAGGAATGCTGCTCCACGAACCACCACGCAGCATTTTCCAGTTAATATTCTCTTCAATATCTAGCCATTCGCTTCCATTTGTTGGCGCACCTTCATAGTTACCATGCCAATTATCTTGACACCACTCACGTATATTGCCGTGCATATCATATAATCCAAAATTGTTAGCTACTCCAAAGCTGCCTACTTCTCTTGTTTCTTCTCTATAAACTCCTTTAGTTCCTTGTCCATAAGTATAATTACCATCATAGTTAGCTAAATCCGTTGTCATCGTCTCTCCAAAGTGAAATGGTGTAGTAGTTCCCGCTCTACAAGCATATTCCCATTCGGCTTCACTGGGCAGTCTGTAGGTCTTTCCGATTTTTTGGCTTAACTTTTTACAGAAAGCCACGGTATTAATCCAACTAACTTGTTCAACTGGGCGATTACTACCTTCGAAATAAGAAGGGTTATTTCCCATAATAGCTTGATATTGTGCCTGTGTTACTGGATATTTTCCCATAAAGAAACTAGGAACTGTAACTTGATGCTGGGGACTTTCATTATCACTTCTTCCCGCTTCATTTTCTGGTGAACCCATCATAAAAGTACCACCAGGAATTGCAGCCATGTCCAATGTCACACCATTACCCAAATCTTCTATAAAATATTTGGCTATACGTTGCTGTCGTTGAATAATTTTTCCAAATTTGTTAGTTGTTACTACTTCAATCTTTTCTAGTTTTAACCCTTGGAGATTAGAAATTAATGCTTGTTTAACTTTTGTTTCTGTTCTGTCACTTAATATTAAATAAGCCGTATTTTGAATATCCCAAGATTCATCATTTAAACCTGCAATCACCAAATCTAAACCCTGTTCTCCATAATTCACAGCTTGCTCAAGTGCAGCAATTCTTAACTGTGCATCTGGATTTTGTAACCGCAATTTTACCCCTTCAATTCCACCTAAAACCGCAGCACCTTCTAGTAATGGACTATTACCACCAAGCACAGCATCGTATTCTCGCGGTTGTTGTGGATGATTCATGATTCGTTAATCGTTGGTTTCATGTATGCTGTATGTAAAATAGCATATTTGAGTAATTTTGTTATTTGTTTACATAATTTTAATATTGTCAGAATCAGGATGTCCAGGATTTAAGGATGTACAGGATGTGATTGTTCGATTATTGGTTAGTTGTTGATGATTAGTATAGAGAAAGGTTAATTTTTATGAAATTACTGTAATAATCAATACATCATTTACCTCTAGTAATCATCAAATAACCATCCTGTAAATCCTATAATCCTGGTTATCCTGATTCAGACAAAATATTAAGTAAATAGTCATCAACCATCAAATAACCATCCTGTAAATCCTCTAATCCTGGGTATCCTGATATGGCTTACGCCACGCTACGCTATCAGACAAATAGAAACTTGACGAAATTGAAAATATAGCCTAATATGGAAATATAGGATGCAGCAGACATGATTTAGGCGTTGAGAGATAGTCTAAACATGACATCCCGTTACCTTTATGGTCGAGGAATTCCGGTAAAGACGTTCTGAATACCAAAAATTGATTTTTGGCGAAGACTCCTCAAGGAGTCTTTGTTATTTAAGGACTGGGTAATTTTTTATTATTTAATAAGTTTTTAGCTATCACAAAAAAGCGAACTTTTTTGATTTTACCTATACCACCTGAGTTCGATGTAAATAAAAAGTCTAAAAGTACGTAACAGTAACAGTTCTGTCAATAAGTATTGGTTATTGAGAATTAAAGCCCACACCAAAAATTTCTCAAAAAATTAATTTTTTGAAATGTATTTACTATTAGG
>NZ_JAQMTJ010000271.1:0-39330 GCF_028330815.1 Dolichospermum lemmermannii CS-548 | reverse complement strand
AGTTTAGGCATTGATTTATTATTTTTACCAGCTTATTCTCCTAACTTAAATTTAATAGAAAGGTTATGGAAATGGGTGAAGAAGAAATGTTTATATGGTCAATATTATGAAGATTTTTCCGATTTTAAAAATGCTATCTCTACTGCCATCTCTCAAACTCATCTGAGTTACAAAGAAGAAATGAAATCCTTGCTCACTCTTAAATTTCAGACTTTTGAAAAAACTCAAGTTGTGACATTGTAAAGTATAACTAGGTTGACTCATGGCTGTAAAGCTTGCTAAGGCTGTTAATGACGCTGTAGCAAATATTTGAGTCAATTTTGGGTGTAGTTGACCAGATATTTTTGTTGCCATATATTCAATTATTTGTGTGATTTCCATGAGATTTTAACTCATAGTAGGTAATTAGGGATTAAATTCAGAGCTTTCTTTTTCTCTCTTGTCTTAGCCTAAGATCCCCGACAGATCCCCGACTTCTTGAAGAAGTCGGGGATCTGGTCTACAGTAATGATAACTGCTCATTAGGGGGTTTAAAACCCATGTGTTGATAGGCTGCTTTAGTTGCGATTCTCCCCCTGGGTGTCCGGCTTAAATAACCTATTTGCATTAAATATGGTTCATATACTTCTTCAATGGTTTGGGTGTCTTCCCCAGTGGTAGCAGCGATAGTTTCTAAACCCACTGGCCCACCATTAAAGTTTTCAATAATCACACTGAGCATTTTTCTATCTGTCCAGTCTAATCCACAAGGATCTACTTGGAATAGTTGTAATGCTTCTGCTGCAACAGTTGCGTTAATTTCCAGGAAAGATTTTACTTCCGCATAATCACGGACTCTTTTTAATAATCTATTGGCTATTCTTGGTGTTCCCCGTGAACGTTTGGCGATTTCTGTCGCCCCATCTGGATTAACTGCGGTTTGTAATAATTCAGCAGTGCGGAGAACAATTTTAGTCAGTTCTTCTACTTCATAAAAACGCAACTTTTGAATTAAGCCAAAGCGATCGCGTAATGGTGAAGTTAAAGCTCCGACGCGAGTTGTCGCTCCTACCAAGGTAAATTTACATAAAGGTATACTTCTAATTCTGGCACTAGAACCTTTACCCACCGTAATATCTAAGCGATAATCCTCCATCGCTGGATAGAGAATTTCTTCTGTCATCCGTGATAACCGATGAATTTCATCTATAAACAGCACATCTCCTGGTTTCAGGTTTACCAATAACCCCACGATATCCCGTGGCCGTTCCAAAGCTGGTGCGCTGGTAATTTTGCAACTTACCCCCATTTCTGATGCTAAAATCATTGCCATTGTGGTTTTACCTAAACCTGGTGGTCCGTACAACAGCAAATGATCCATGACTTCCTCCCTAGATTTAGCGGCTTTAATGGCTATATCTAAAACATCCTTTAAATCCTTTTGGCCGATGTAATCAGCAAAGCGCTGGGGACGAATACTCTCTTCTGGTTTCCCTTGTTCATTAATAGCCGCTTCCGATTGTAACAGATTTTCTGCGGGGGGGGCTACTTTTGCTGATTCCCTTTGCTGTTTGGGTTCTCCATTGGGTTCTGGAGGCTGTTTTTTGGAAGAGATAATCGCCATAATTTTCAGGGATTCAGAAGTACAGAAATAGGGATTTAGCAGTTCATAAGTAAAATCAGTATAGGATATTTGGGGTCAGTTGAGAATACAGATACTATTTTCACAATATAAATATTTATTTCATTAAGTAGGTGAACACAATAAAACCAAACTGTGTAAAGAAATGTAAAATCGCTGAAAACTTCTTTACTCTTGCCTCTTGCCTCTTGCCTCTTGCCTCTTGCCTGTATATTTGTTTAATTAGTTTTTCGTCTGGACAAGACCTGTTATATGTTGATCCTATCTTGTCAACTATTCCCCAATTGCCTTTACAATTTAAATTCCTAGCAATTACCGGGAGTGAAAACGTCATTATGTTGGCTAAAAGAATCTTACCTTGTCTAGATGTCAAGGCGGGCAGAGTTGTGAAGGGAATTAACTTTGTGGATCTCAAGGATGCTGGTGATCCTGTAGAACTGGCCAAGGTTTACAATGAAGCCGGTGCAGATGAGTTAGTGTTTCTAGATATTACGGCTACTCATGAAGACAGGGACACGATTATTGATGTGGTTTACCGGACTGCTGAACAGGTCTTCATTCCCCTGACTGTGGGTGGTGGGATTCAAACCTTAGAAAATGTTAAAGATTTGTTACGAGCCGGGGCGGATAAGGTTAGTATTAATTCCGCGGCGGTCAGAAATCCAGATTTAATTAATCATGCCAGCGATCGCTTTGGTAATCAGTGTATTGTTGTAGCTATTGATGCTAGACGTAGGCTTGATCCTGAGAATCCTGGCTGGGATGTCTACGTTCGCGGTGGTAGAGAAAATACTGGTATTGATGCTCTATGGTGGGCGGAAGAAGTCACAAGACGAGGGGCTGGAGAATTGTTGGTGACAAGTATGGATGCTGATGGTACTCAAGCTGGTTATGATTTGGACTTGACAAAAGCGATCGCTAATGCTGTAGAGATTCCCGTGATTGCTTCTGGTGGTGCTGGAAATTGTGAACACATTCACACTGCATTAACGGAAGGTAAAGCTGAAGCCGCACTTTTAGCGTCTTTGTTACATTTTGGGAAACTGAGTGTAGCACAAATTAAAACTTATTTGCAAGAACGCCATGTTCGGGTCCGTCTTCCTACTTGATATCAGACATAAGAAAGCGACCAACTGCATCTGTTGAAGATAAAACACAGTTATCCAAAACAGTGTTAAGATAATCGTACTTCTATGAAGAAATATTAAGAAATATGTTGATTCCTATTTTAATCTTTGATGTGGCACTTGTAGCATGGTCGCTACACCTGATGGAAAAAGCTTATGAGCATAAAGAATTTTCGCTGATGCTGGCTGGTACACTAGTGGCATTAGCCGCAGCAGCAATGCTAGTAGTTTATTTTTTAATGGGAAACTGTATGAGCTATTTGTTACAAGTAACTTAAGGGAGGAGTCAGGAGTCAGGAGTCAGGAGTCAGGAGGAAGAAAGGAAGAAAGGAAGAAAGAAAGGAAGAAAGAAGAAGAAAGAGGAGGAAGAAGGAAGAAAGAGGAGGAAGAGGGAAGAGGGAAGAGGGAAGAATCATGTAGAACTTGAAAAGTGGTTGGTTTTTGATGGTATCAACATTTATTTCTTACACATTATCAACATTGAATACCCCTAAAATCACCGATTAATTGCCATTCTGGAAATCCACTTGTTATATTAGACTAAATCAATAGTATGTTAAGGATTTAGCAACTGTGCGAGATGATTTACAGGGATTGGATATTAGTCATGATCAACTTCAAGATGCGACTAACTTACCTGTTCATAATAAATTAATAATTATTACTGATGTTATTCAGCAATTCGGTATAAGGTTGCTAAAAAAAGCTCAAAAAACAGAAATTGCTACTGTAATTGCTACTGTGGTTTTCGCTGTACTTGCTATTTCTGTTTGTACTTACCTGTTAGTAAAACTATCATCTTGGCTATCATTAATTATCTTTGTTTTATGGACAGGTGGGAGTATACAAATTCTATTATATTTATTATGTAAAGGCAAAAGTAAGTTTATCAAACAGAACATGACAAATTCTTTACGGATTTTACTAAATGATGTGGAAAGATATAATTCCGTGATTAAAGCTATAGATATTAACGACCAAATTGAAGATGTTGGCAACTTAGGAGTAAGTATACAAGCAAGAGAAAAAGTATTATTAGCACTTGAATTAACTAGAAATGATTTAATCCGCGCTTTAAAAACAGAGAGAATTTTGCGAGAAAATAAAAGTTTTATTATCACTAATTCTGATTTATTTACCAATAATTTAGCCGCTTTGGCATCAATGCAAGTTACTGAAGAAGCAACCGAACATGGTAGATTATTAAATGAAGCTTTGCAAATTTCCCTAGATGTACAGCAGGAAATGAAAAACTTGCAAAGTCAGAGTTAATACTTGATATATGTTTAGATGTAAATGTAAAATATATCTATAGAAAATACTTCCTTCTCTTTCTTCTTCCTTCTCTTTCTTCTTCCTTCTCTTTCTTCTCCTGACTCCTGACTCCTGACTCCTATTTTAACATGAACTGGCAAGAAATTAGAGGCAATTGGGTACTTATTCCCCGTAATCCCATTGGGATCATTCATTTTTTAGGTGGTGCATTTGTCGCCACTTTACCACATTTAACTTATCGTTGGTTACTGGAAAATTTAGCAGATCAAGGATATGTGATTATTGCCACACCTTTTGTCAATACATTAGATCATATAGCGATCGCTAAATCTGTCCAACTTAAATTTGAATATACCCTAGAAAAGTTACAAGACGCTGGAAAACTCCGCAAGCTGTACCTTCCCACCTATGGAGTCGGACATAGCATGGGTTGTAAACTCCATTTACTAATTGGTAGCCTGTTTCCAATCCAACGGGCTGGTAATATTTTAATATCCTTTAATAACTTTGCTGCCAATGAAGCCATACCATTAGTAGAACAGTTAAATTCCCAGTTCAATTCCCAATTAGACATTGAATTTACACCTACACCCGCACAAACTAACCAAATAGTCCAAGACAGCTATCAGATTCGGCGGAATTTAGTAATCAGATTTAATAAAGATACCCTGGATCAATCAGCAAACTTAACAAGAATTTTAGAACAACTCTTTCCTAATATGGTAACTACACAAACCTTATTAGGCACTCATACCACACCTTTAGGACAAGATGTTAAATGGCAACCAGGAAGTTCTTTTAGTCCTTTTGATGCTTTAGGACAATGGTTAAAGCAAGAAGTCTATCGAGATTTAAATCAATTAAAACAAGTTATATTGTTTTGGTTAAATCCCCTTTCCTAATAATCTCATGTTTGAAATCTTAATCATTGATGATGACCGATCCATCCAAATGTTTCTCAAAAGAATCTTAGAAAAACAAGGTTATCAAGTCATCACTGCGAGTACAGGAGAAGAAGGAATTTTAAGAACGCTGGATTCACCTCCAGCCTTAATTATATGTGATTGGATTATGCCGGGATTAAGTGGTATAGAAGTATGTAATATCATTAAAAAAGATCCCAAATTATCTACCACATTTTTTATTTTATTAACATCTTTAGATTCCGTCGCAAATAGAGTTAAGGGATTAGATGCTGGTGCTGATGATTTTATCTCCAAACCTATCGAACACAATGAACTACAAGCAAGAGTTAGAGCCGGGTTACGTCTGCATCAATTAAGTCAGGATTTACAGACCCAAAAGCTACTTTTAGAAACAGAATTAGCCGAAGCTACAGAATATGTAAAATCCCTTTTACCCCTGCCTGTAAATAAGCCCCTGAGTATTCAGTTTAAGTTTTTGCCATCACGGCAACTTGGTGGGGATTGTTTTGATTATAATTGGCTTGATGCTGATACTTTAGCTATTTATCTACTAGATGTTGCCGGTCATGGACTTAAAGCTACTCTACCTTCAATTTCTGTACTAAATCTCTTACGTTCCCGTGCGCTCAAAGATTTAAATTACTATCAACCTAGTGAGGTATTGGCAGCTTTAAATAATACCTTTCAAATGAATTATCAAAATGATAAATATTTTACGATTTGGTATGGAGTTTATAATCGAGTTAGCCGTCAATTAACATACTCTAGTGCTGGACATCCACCAGCTATTATCCTCTCTGGCAATTCTCCTACTCATACAGAAGTAAAAAGATTAAAAACTCCAGGAATGCCTGTAGGAATGTTTCCTGAAGCTAAATATACAGATGCTTATTGTCAGATTGAAAAATCTAGCATCCTTTATATTTTTAGTGATGGTGCTTACGAAATCACTCAATCAAATGGTACTCTTTGGAGTTTAGAAGGTTTCATTCAGATTTTAATTAGCTTACAGTATTCTGTTGATAACCAACTTGATTATATCCTGGATTACCTAATTAACTTAAACTCCAAAGAGACATTTGAGGATGATTTATCTATTCTTCAAGTTAAATTTGATTAATCAAGTAGCAGAAAGCAAAATATTTTCAAATGCTTCTTGACTAGGAACAATTGTAAATTTGCCATCCATACCAGTTAATTCAAATAGCATCCTAACTTGCTCATTAATTGAACAAATAACCATCTTTATTCCCGATTCCTGTAAAGCTTTAAATGTTAAAATCAGAGTGCCTAATCCAGAACTATCCATAAAGGTAACATGATGACAGTCAATCAACACAATGGAGATTCTCTTATCAATTACTTCTTTAATACTTTGTTGAAAATTTTGTGAGTTAGTAGCATTAAAACTCCCACTGATTGCAATCACTTTCACCTGCTGATTCATAATATTCTAATTTTGATTTATTTAAGAATGTGCTGACTTTAATTTTATTAGTATATCCTAACATTAGATTATAGAAAGGTATTTAGTACACAAAAATATGGAGTAATTTTCAATAAATTCATCAGCAAATAACCATCAAACTCAAAAGAGCATAAACTTTAGAAGAGTTTATAAGAGACTTACTCTAGCTCTGTACAAAAGCTGATCATGTTGCATATAACCTATATAACGGACTTTAACAATCTCTCCTGGTTGTGCTGTTCCTGCTAATAATTCATGGAATTGAGGATTATAGGGGATTTCTGTGCCTACAGAAGCGATCGCTTCCACATTCCAATCCTGTAATAATCTTTTTAAAGGCGTATCTACCAAAGGTAATATCTTTACTGCTGATAACTGGTGATCTTCCCTGGCTCTATGTGCTGCTGTTGGCCATTGTAATATTAAAGATTCCAATATTTGTAAACTTGACCGCTGAAATTCCTGTTTTAATCCTTCTCTTTGTTCTAACATTGACAATGTTAATCGTTCATACTCAACTTGTAAATCTGTAATTTGCTTTAATAAGTCTATATTTTTATGAGAAGAATGAGTTTTGTGGAAACTTGAAGATAAACCATCAACGCTGAAATTTTCTACCAACTCAGTCCAAGATATCTGTAAAATCTCTGACAGTTTTATCAATACTTCTATCCGCATTTGTCCGATTTTTCCCCTCCGCAACTGCAAAATTTGCCATTGTGAAACACCAGCAGCACGACTTAAAGATTTAAAACTCTCATAACCGACTGTTTGCATTAAATTTCGCAAATTCTCGGTAAAATCAATTTCCAGCATAAAATATGGGTGATAAAGCAAGATTTAGTTAAATCATACTCATAATGAGTTTGATTTGCAAGTGTGCTGAAAAAAAGACGTAATGGTATTATAGAAGCGCGTAAGTTAAAAATATATAATATTCCCCGTTACTAATTATCTAAGTTGATTATTAGTAATTTGTGATTCATCCTGCCGCCCTGTATCTTCTTATCATTAGTAAATTGAGTTAATTAACTTAAAACCACTCCGACAGCATAAGGGCAATTAGAATTAGTTTTCATGAAAATATTTATTTGGCCTTCTTCCTACAGATTAATAACAACCTTGTGCCTATTGGGATTGGCTGCCGCATCAGAACCCGTAAGCAACAACCAGGATGTAAAATTGCAAATTGGTATTGTCCAACGATTTGGGGCTAAACCCACAGACAAATTAGAATTAGCACCCACAAAAGGCGATCGCTTAACATTAAAATTTACAGTGGGTACTCAGCAACAAACCCTAGTCACAGACAAACCCATCCAGTTAACAACAGTCATGCAGCCCTTAACCCAAACAGTGGTTCAGGAAGTCTTAGTGCTGGGTGACTTTCGCACCTTTGAAACAGCGGAAGATAACGCTAACCACTGGCGTTCCCTGGGGATAGAAGTGGAAATATCCCAACCAGAACGTTGGCAAGTATGGGCAAAACGGGACGTTTACAGCACTCCCTTGATTCGTCGGTTACTATTAAAAAGTATAGAAACATCCGGTGATAAAAATGCTTACTTGGCAACCAACATTTTATCAAAAGTACCAAAAATTACTTGGGTAGTAAATGGTAAAAATTATAGTCCTAATTATCTAGAAATAACTGCTGGTAAAGACTCAATTAAGGTGAATACAGATGAACAGCCTCAACAAAAGCGTGTTTATCCGGGAAAAATGACCTTGCAGCCCAACGCCTATGGGCATTATACTTTAGTAAATACAGTCCCATTAGAAACTTATGTGCGGGGAGTTTTACCCCATGAAATTGGGATAAATGCGCCAATGGCAGCCTTAGAAGCACAAGCAATTATTGCTCGCACCTATGCCTTGCGAAACCTCCGCAGATTTGCGGTAGATAATTATCAGTTATGTGCTGACACTCACTGTCAAGTTTATCAAGGACTCAGCGGAGTTGCTAAAAATACAGATCAGGCGATCGCCTCAACCAGAGGTCAGGTACTCACTTATAATAACGAAATAGTTGATGCTTTATATTCTTCCACTACAGGTGGTGTTACCGCTAACTTTAGTGATATCTGGAATGGAGAAGATCGTCCTTATTTAAAACCTGTCCTAGATGCTGCTAATCAAAATCTTTGGAACTTATCGAGTCAGAATTTAGCAAATGATCAGAACTTCGAGAAATTTATCAATCTTAAAGCGGGATTTAATGAGAGTAAATGGGATGTATTCCGTTGGCACAGAGAAACGGACATCAATAGGATTACCCAAGACTTGCAGAAATTCTTACATTCCAAAAAAAGCCCCTATAGCAAGTTCAAAAAAATTCAAGCCATGTCTGTAGTTGAACGCAGTTCCAGCGGCCGGATTTTAAAACTGGCTGTGAAAACTGATATTGGGGTTTTCACCTTACAAAAAGACGAGGTTCGCAGTGCCTTTGCAGCCCCTATTAGCACGCTTTTTTACATTCAACCATTGAATAAAGGTCAAACCAATCTGTGGGGATATGCTTTTATTGGTGGTGGTTTAGGACATGGAGTGGGTTTAAGCCAAACAGGCGCTCAGAATCTAGCCAAATTAGGTTGGTCTAGTCCCAAGATATTGGAATTTTATTATCCTGGGACTAAAATTAAAGTAAGCAAGTAATTGGGGAATTGGTAAAACTCCTACTCAGTCGCCAATCCCCAATCCCTTGTTTGGACTAAATTCTTGTGACTAAAGTTTAGTAAAGGTCTTCTTCTCTGTGGGTTTCGATGGTGACATCAGAAGTAGGATAAGCAACACAAGTCAATACATATTGAGCTTCGATTTGATCATCATCTAAGAAGGATTGATCAGATTGGTCAACAGTACCAGAAATGATTTTACCTGCACAGGTTGAGCAAGCACCAGCCCGACAGGAGAAGGGTAAGTCAAATTCAGCTTCTTCTGCTGCATCCAAAATATAAGTGTCGTCATCGCAGTCTATAGTCTTAGTACCGTCTGGAGTGATGAGAGTAACTTTGTAAGTAGCCATTTAATTATCCTCTGTTGTGAAATCGGCAGTATAAGTTATTTTCAAGCAGATCTTACAGCTATTCTGATCAGATTAGCTGCTGGTTTGAATTTGCTTCAATTCTGATACTAAGGGAAAAGTTAAAATTTATAACAGAAAATTGACCGCGATTAGTAATGAAATTTAGTTACTTATTACCAATAAGTTTTTGTTATATGAAATACCCACTAGGATAGATGTCAAAGTGCATCTTGGGGACATTTTTTGATGATGGCTTTATGAAACCTCTAGTTGGTCAGGAATTGCATCAGGTAGTTCATCTTCTACGCAGCGCAGACGTGGATACAAGTAAGCAATTAAAGTTGCGACTAGAGAAAACAGACCCAGGATGATAAACATTAAACCCATGCCGCGACCATGACCCACCCCAATAATCAGGCCAATACTATTGGCTAAAGCCCCATCTTTGTCCATGATTGGTTCAAAGAATTGATCAGCTAATGCTCCACAGGTCAGGTAGGCCAGTGGTAAAAACCCCTGCACAGCGGCAGTGCGAAAAGCAAAGACCCTTCCCTGGACTTCTGGCGCTACTTTTTTCTGATAGATGACTTGAATTGATCCATTGATGATGGGAAATATGAAAAATATCAATAAATTGGCGATCGTAAAGACAATTGTTGAAGCCGTCAACCCAGCTAATACGTAGAAGATGCCCAAAAATATCATTGACACAAATATAGTATTGATCTGGCGTTCTAACCCGCCCCAAATGCTGATCACGGCACTGCCCAGTAATAGTCCAAAACCAGCAATAGAATAGATAGTCCCTAGAGATTGAGCGGAAGCAAAGGAAAGCACTAAGGGTGTAGTTAAAGCTTCTGCACTACCAACGAGAAAGTTGATAATGGCAATGAACATGACTAATCCGAGTAGTCCAGGACGTGCCACTAAATATTTCCAGCCAAAGGTTATTTGTTGCCAAAATGAATTAGTTTCGGTATCGGGATTTTCTGTGGAGGGGATTTCAGGAAATTTAACCACCAGCAAACAGATCAAGGCCAAGACTAATGTAGATAAATCAATGATGACAATTCCTGACAATTGCACAGTTGCTAATAAAGCTGCGGCTAATACAGGGGAGAGAATTTCAGCGATCGCTAATCTGATCTGTGTCATCGAACTGGCACGACCAAGTTGTGCTTTCGGCACAAGTAATGTAGTCGCTGAGGAATAGGCTAGTCCCTGAAAAGCATTGAAACTGGAACTAATCGCACTGACTACGCACAGACTCCAAACTTCTAAGTGATTACTGATAAATAACCAAGCAATTAGTAAGGTACATAAACCTGCACAGAAATCACTAATAATCATGATCCAGCGCCGAGGAAAGCGATCGACAACCACACCAGCAATGGGAGAGATCAAAATTGTCGGTAGGGTTGTAGAGAGAATCAGCAGTGTAAATTGAGTTGTGGAATTCGTATGTTGATAGACCCAAATACTGAGTGCAAAACCCGTTGTCCGCGAGCCAACCAGAGACAACACTTGACCAAACCAGATCAAGATAAACACGCTCATGCTTTGAGTTATTTCTCCTTCTGGGTTGGAGAAATACTCAGTCCATCTCAATAAAGATGATCCAAATCTGGGTTGTTGTTGCAACTCTGGTGGGCTGTTTTCTAACATGGTAATAGTGATTATTAGTGAATTTGTGGCAAAGCCTCATGGTTTAATGTAACATTTATTTCTCAGATCCCCGACTTCTCTAAGAAGTCGGGGATCTGGAGTCTTGCAATGTTCACCAATCAAAAAATTCACAAACTTGACTAGTAGTTTGTCAAGATAAAAATGATGGTCTGTAGTGTGAGCGTCTCGCTCACGCGGGCAAGACTTGTACTGAGCTTGCGATGCCCTGAGCCTGCGATGCCCTGAGCCTGTCGAAGGGTCGAAGGGTCGAAGTATGCCCGCACTACCAAAAACCCGTCAAAATAAATTTGACAGACTACTAGTCTCGCTCACGCGGGCAAGATGCCCGCACTACCAAAAACCCGTCAAAATAAATTTGACAGACCACTAGTGGGATCTTCAACAAGCTGCTGAAGAATTTGTTGGTAATAGTTGAACAAAACCTTGATGGTTTCATTGGTAAATAACTCCGTACTGTAGAAAACCTTAATTTCCATCGTGGGATTATTTACTGAAGGTGAAGAAACATAAATCTCTAAAGGAATTTCTCCATCCCACAAGTCGAGATCGCGCTTAATTGATACAAAGTCAACATCTAACATCCAATTATGCCAATTTTGTGGAGGTAGCATAGCCAGGGCTGCCGAGATATTCAATGGTTGTTTGCTGGTGATAGTGTCAGTGACTGTTTGACAAGCAATTTCTTTATTATTAATGGCTTCTGTGAGAGTTTCTTGGGCTTGTTCTAAAAGATTAATTCCAGTTTGTTCAGAGGAAAGATGCGATCGCAAAATTACGTCATTGATGAAGCAACCGAGCATTTTTTCAGTTTCCACCGGACTCCGATTACCAATAGTTGCTATTACTAAAATGTCGTTCTTACTATTGCACTTAAACAAAAGTATATTTAGAGCAGTGAGAATGATCGTAAAAATGCTGACCTTTTGAGAACGGCAGAGGGTTTCGATTGATGTCACAAGACTTGCTGGCAGAACCACAGAATAAATAGCTGCGCTGCTACTTTTATTACTCAACTGTAGCTGATTGCTAGATTCATCAGATTCTAGTGCAGTATTAGTTAGTTTTTGTAGCCAGTAAGCCAATTGCTTTTCTATGACCTTTTCATTAAAGTATTGCCGTTGCCAGAGGGTAAAATCTGCGTAATGAACAGGTAATTCCGGTAGGGGTGAAGGTAAACCATTGACAAAAGCTGCATAGAGGATTCCTAACTCCTCCAACAACAGACCAAATGACCAGCCATCTGTGATGATATGGTGCATATTTAGTGTTAACCAATGTTCTTCTGGAGTTAGTCGCAGTAAAGTTGTTTTGATAAGAGGAACTAAAGCCAGATCAAAATGGTGCTGATATTGCAATGCAGCTAGTCTTTCTGCTTCCGATGTTCGCTCTATCAAAGGGAGGTTTTGTAAGTCTATAATCTCTAATGGGATAGTCAGAAATTGGCTAATTACTTGTACAGGTTGACCTTCTAATATAGTAAAAGCCGTGCGTAATATTTCATGACGACGAATTATTTCATTGAAACTGGACTCCAACGCAATTGCAGAAAGAGAGCCAGTGAAACGTAAAATAAAAAAGCTGTTGTAGGCACAACTTTCAGGAGCTAATTGCTGTAACTGCCATATAGACTCTTGTGCAAAAGACAGGGGGATACAAGTGTCTCGTGCTTGAGGGACAAGAGGTGGTAAGGTATCAACTGTCATGGCATCCAGTATATGTGTAATTATTACTTGACTAAGTTCAGCGATAGTCGGGGCTGTAAATAGAGAACGCAGCGGCAGAACTATGGAAAAATGTTCTTGAATGCGAGATATTACAGATGTGATCAGGAGAGAGTGTCCCCCCAATTCAAAGAAGTTGTCATAGATGCCTACCTGCGCCCGATGCAATACTGTACACCAGATTTCGGCTAATTTTGCTTCTAGCGCAGTCCGAGGGGCAACAAAAGCCGTTTCTAGCTCTGAATTGGTTGTTTCTGGCTTTGGTAAAACCAGCCTGTCAACTTTACCATTGGGAGTCAGAGGTAAGGCTTTGAGCATGACAAAAGCCGCAGGTATCATATATTCAGGCAGATTTTCTTTCAGAAATTGACGTAATTCGCTACTGGTCAATGTTTCTGTTTTACTAACAATATAAGCCGTTAAATACTTGTTTTCTGGATGATCTTCGCGGACAATAACTACTACCTGCTGAACTTGAGGATGTTGGGTTAATACTGTTTCAATTTCTCCTAGTTCAATCCGAAAACCCCGAATTTTAACTTGATGATCAATGCGTCCTAGAAATTCAATATTTCCGTCTGGTAAATAGCGTCCTAAGTCTCCAGTTTTATAAAGTCGCTCATTTGCCACAAAAGGATTAGCAATAAATCGCTCAGATGTTAAGTCAGGACGATTTAAATACCCTCTAGCTAAACCTAGACCACCAATGTATATTTCTCCATAAACGCCAATTGGTAGGAGTTGAAGATAGTGATCAAGAATGTAAACTTGAGTATTGGTAATAGGACGACCTATAGGTGGGAATTTACCATCTGATTCTTCTGATAAAATTTGTCCAGACGTTGTAACCACTGTATTTTCGGTGGGTCCATAGTTATTAAAAAACTTAAATGGTAACTTATTTGATGGATAAGAATTAAGTCTATCTCCACCAGTTAACATAGTTCGCAAAGTTGTCTTTTCTGTCCAGGATAAAAGACATAATTGTTCTGCTAAGGGTGTAGGAATAAAACTAATAGTAATATTATGTGATATCAACTTCTCTTGAAGTGTTTCTGCTGACAGCAGAAATTCTGATTTAATTAAATATATACTCGCTCCGACTACTAAATAAGGCCATAATTCCCAAACAGCAGCATCAAAGGCTGTTCCGGCTAAATGTGTAGCTCGATCTGATGATTTTAATTCAAAATTATTTAAGTGCCAGAACACTAGATTTGATAGTGCTGAATGTTGAATTAGTACACCTTTAGGTCGCCCTGTAGAACCAGAAGTATAGATGACATAAGCTAAATTTTCAGGTGTGAAATTATTAATAGGATTATCCGAACTCTGACTGGCAATTTCAATTTCAAAATCTTTATCCCAACAAATGATTTTAGTTTGGGGTTGCTCTAGGGTTAATGATAAATGTGGGAGTAAGGAAGAATGAGTCAAGATGATGGACATTTGTGAATCTGCCACCATATAATTGAGCCGTTCTGGGGGATAGTTAGGATCGAGTGGCACATAAGCACCACCAGCTTTTAAAATTCCCAAATATCCGACGATCATTTCTAAAGAACGTTCTAAATAAACACCCACTAAGATTTCTGGTTCTACACCCAGAAATTGCAAATAATGAGCTAGTTTGTTAGCTTGTAAATTTAATTGTTTGTAGGTTAATTGCTGATCTTCAAAAACTACCGCTACTGCATCAGGTGTTTTTTCTACTTGTTCCTCAAATAATTGATGAATGGATTTTTGGGGATAATCAGTTCCTGGATTATTCCATTCAACTAATAACTGATGTTCTTGGGATGCTGTTAATAAAGGTAATTTCCTAATCCGCTCTTGAGGATTTACCACAATTGCCTCAACTAAGGTGTGAAAACTCTCTATCATCCTGGCAATAGTATCAGCATTAAACAAATTAGCATTATATTCAAATGCACCTATTAATTCAGTTCCTGATGCTGACTCTTTTTCCTGCATTGATAAGGTTAAATCAAAAGTTGCCCCCGCAGTCCCTCTTGTTAATTCTATTTGTGTAACTTGCAAATCTCTTAATTCCAGTTTTGACAAGGGAGAATTTTGCAATACAAACATGACTTGAAATAAGGGACTATGACTGAGGTGGCGCTGAGGTTGGAGGGTTTCTACAAGTTGATCAAAGGGGACATCTTGGTGAGTATAAGCATCAAGTGCCATCTGTCGCACCTGTTGAAGTAATTCTTCAAATGTGGGATTTTCTTGGAGACGAGTCCGTAAAACTAAGGTATTCACAAAAAAGCCAATTAATGGCTCTAACGCGACACGATTGCGATTACTAATGGGAGAACCAACAACAATATCTTCCTGACCACTGTAGCGAGAAAGTAAGATCACAAAAGCCGTCAGAAGTGTCATAAATAGGGAAGAACCCGATTTTTGACTGAGGTTTTTGAGCTTGTGAGTGAGTTGGGAATCAAATTGAAATTTTTGGAGATCACCGCGAAAGGTTTGAATTGCTGTTCGTGATCGATCTGTAGGTAATTCAATGACTGCGGGAATATCTGCTAATTGTTGTTTCCAGTAATCAAGCGCGGGTTGATTTTCCAGCCATTGTCGTTGCCAATAAGCATAGTCGGCATACTGAATTGATAATTTGGGTAAGGGAGAAGGTAAACCCGCTGTCAAGGCTGAATAAATAACCGATAATTCTTGGAGAAAATTCCCTGCTGACCAGGCATCAGAAATGATGTGGTGCATTATTACTAATAGCTGGTGGGATTCTGCCCCCAATTGCATCAATGTCACTCTTAAGAGAGATGATTCATTTAGGGCAAAAGGGCGAAGATATTCATTAGTAGTTAATCTTTGTGCCTCAGTCGTTTTCTGATCTTCTGCTAATTCTTGTAAATCAATTACAGGTAAGGTAAATGCTAATTTATCAGTAATAACTTGAATGGGTTTACCATCGGCAATCCCAAAACTGGTACGCAGGGTTTCATGACGATTAATAATTGTGGCGATCGCCTGTTCAAGTGCTGTAAAGTTAAGTGATCCTTGTAGATTCAGGACTCTGACAATATTGTAAGCAGGATTTGCCCCTTCCATTTGATCAAGAAACCAAAATCGCTGCTGAGTTAACGAAAGTGGTAATTCAATATTTCGGGAAACTGGTTCTAAGGTTGGCAGTAAATTCTGGGCAGAAGATCCAATTTGTTCACTAAATGTGGCAATTGTGGGCGCGGCAAATAAACTGGCAATAGATAATTCTATGGATAGTGCCTCACGCAATCTTGATATAACTAAACTTGCCAATAGGGAATGTCCACCCAATTCTAAAAAGTTATCATGAATACCAACTTTTTCAATGCCTAAAACTTCCGCCCAGATTTTAGCAATGATTTCCTGTGTAGGTGTTTGCGGAGGGACAAATTTACTTTGAATTGCTGATAAATCAGGTTCAGGTAAACTTTTTCTGTCTAACTTTCCATTAGGTAAAACTGGCAATTTCTCCATCACCATTAAGGTATGGGGAATCATATAATCTGGTAGTTTGCTGGACAGAAAATTGCGTAATTCTCCCGAATTAAAATCTTGGTTATTGACTACGATATAGGCAACTAGTCGCTGACCACCAGATACATCTTCTCTGGCAGAAACCACAGCTTCTTGAATACTAGGATGGAGTTTAATTACTGCTTCAATTTCTTCCAATTCAACCCGCATTCCGCGGATATTTAAGTAAGTTGGCGTTAAACAATCAACATATGTAACGAAATGTAAATTCGACAAATACCTTATAGATAGGTTATTTAAGGGTTTTTACGAAAAAAATGTATATTGATTTTATCGTGCCGACTTACTTACCTGAAAATCAATGCGGCCAAGAATTTCTAAATTGCGATCAATTGAATAACGAGCAACATCCCCGGTTTTAAAGAGTCGTTGTTGAGGATTAAAAGGATTAATGATGAATTTTTCCTCATTGGCCTCGGTGCGGTTCAGATAGCCTCGTGCTAAGGTAGAACCCGCAATATGGACTTCTCCAGACTCACCAGTTTTGACTGGTTCAAGTTGGGAGTTAAGGACATAAACTTGTTGAATGTTTGCTAAAGGATGACCAACGGGAACATAGCCATCTTCAAGATCGTAGTCTTCGGGAACAGTATAAAAACCATGGCCAATACTTTCTGTTTGACCAAGAATATTAAAAAATTGGGGTGGTATTTTAAACAGATTGCGTAACTTTTTAATTAGTTGATAGGGTAGTAATTCGCCACCAAATACTATTAATCTTAATTTTGATTCGCTCAGAGATTGTGTATATTGTTGGTCTAAACTTTCTAAAGCAATGAGTCCATATCGCCATACAGAGGGTACACCATCACAAATAGTAACACCACGTTTTTGAATTAATTCAAATAGGCTTAAAGGAGTTCTGGTTTGTTCACGAGTAGCAAGAATACTGGTTGCACCTTGGGATAAAGGTAAAAATAATTGTCTGACTGAGGCAGTAAAAGAGAAAGATGCTGTATGGAGATAAATATCTTGATGATTAACTGGTAGGATTTTAGCGATCGCCTGTAAATAAGCAGTTACACTGGAATGAGGCATTTGTACACCCTTCGGCTTACCAGTAGAACCGGAGGTATAGATTAAATAAGCGAGATTTTCGGCTGCGACTCCACTGATGGGATTATGGGAACTTTGACACTCAATTTTCTGCCAATCTGTATCTAAGCAAATTGTTGTGGAGTTTTTCGGTAGAGATACTACCAATTGTTGTTGTGTCACCACAAATTGCAACTTAGTATCTTCTAGCATGAATGCTATGCGTTCTTGGGGATAGGCCGGGTCTATAGGTACATAAGTGCCTCCAGCTTTAAGAATACCAAGAATACCGATAATCAGATCGAGCGATCGCTCTACGCACAAGCCGACCATGACTTCAGCACCTACACCAATACTCTGTAAATAATGTGCTAACTGATTGGCTTTAGCATTCAATTCTTGGTAGGTAAGTTGCTGATTTTCAAATATTGTCGCTACTGAATCTGGTGCTGCTTTTACCTGAATTGCAAATAAATCATGGATACAAACACCATTTTCTGGCAAATCGTTGATGATTGTAGTCGAATTCGACAAATCTGAATTCAAATCTAATTTCATGTTATTCATAACTATATTTTTGACTTAATTTGTATTGAGACTGTCGATAGGGAATTACTTTTTAGATGTCTGTTGGTTATAATTTTGCCAAATAGATTTAAATGGCTGTACTAATAAATTAATTGGATTATTAAATAAATTTGATTCCCCATCTGACAGACCAAAATTCAGCTTTTCATAACCTTTCGGTATATACAAAGTCCCAAATATCCAGTCCCAAAAAGACAGAATATAACCAAAGTTTTTGTCATAATGCTTTGGCTCAACACTATGATGAATATGATGTTGAGCAGGACTCATCAACATATAACTAACTTTATAGGGGTAGTTCAACCAAATATGAGAATGTCGTAAGTTAGCACCAGTTAGATAAAATAGAAATATCTCCCAGTTAATTCCATAAATGGATAAAAGGGAGACTTGATTACCAAATAAATAAATCCAAATTCCCGTAGTAAAACCCAGCATTACCGTCGCAAAGATCATACTTAATATTAAATCAAAGGGATGAGAGCGATAAACAGTCATTGGGGTAAGCACATCCGCAGAATGATGAACTTTATGAAATTCCCAAAAGAATGAACTTCTATGAGCTAAATAATGGTAACAATAATAGGCAAAATCCCCCGCTAAAGCCACAAAAATACTCAATATGACATAATGATACCAATGAGGATTGGTAATTAAAAAAGGCGTTGTCAGGTGCGTAATTTCTGTTAAATAATGACAAATGATATTTGCTAGATTTGGTAGAGAGAATATAACTGGCAATATTACAAATATTTCTAAGAGCGAAGATAAAAAATAATACTTATATTCAGCGATCGCTGAAGGATGTAAATAAACTGCTTTTGGCAAAAGATACTGTCTTAAATTTATCTGTTTGTCTTGTTGAGATAACCCTAATTTATATATAATCAAAGCTAGTAACAAAGCCGAAAGTATATATAACCAATAAATCTGAGATGAACTGATAAATGGCACTAGGAATGGATAAAAAATCCGCAGATTTTGGATTTGTGTAATCATCTTAGATATTGGAAAAATAGAAATCTAGTAGATACTTCTGAAAATTATCCGGGGATTTGATATTTAAAGGAGAAAATAGACATATTTTATACACAAGATGTATAATTTCTTTTGGTATTTTCTAATTCATGTAGCATATCATGTAAAACCTATAACAGAACCTAATTATTTACAAACGCGAATTTATGAGAAATTCAAAGAAAAATGCTCAAAAACCATGAGAAACCAGCTCTGAAAAGTTAAAATCGTTTAATTAATTGTTTATCCTGATTTTTTACACGATTTTTAAGCTGTATTATATTTATGGTAATGTTTCCAAAATTACCAAAGAGCCATAATATTTTACATTTATGAAAAATACCCTAGTAGTTTGTCAAGATAAAAATGATCGACTGTAGTCTGAGCGTCTCGCTCACTGTAGTCTGAGCGTCTCGCTCACTGTAGTCTGAGCTGTAGTCTGAGCGTCTCGCTCACTGTAGTCTGAACGTCTCGCTCACTGTAGTCTGAGCGTCTCGCTCACTGTAGTCTGAGCGTCTCGCTCACTGTAGTCTGAACGTCTCGCTCACTGTAGTCTGAACGTCTCGCTCACTGTAGTCTGAACGTCTCGCTCACTGTAGTCTGAACGTCTCGCTTACGCGGGCAAGATGCCCGCACTACCAAAAACCCGTCAAAATAAATTTGACAGACTACTAGAGGTATTAGATATTTCCTGATGGTGGCTTGTTGATAAAATACCAACGGCATTAAACCGAAACATTGAAAACTGGTGATAAATTCATGGACAATAACGAACTACCTTTATGTACACACAATCTCAGAGTCGGTTTGGTGGGAACAGGCTATGCGGCTAAACTCAGGGCTGAGGCGTTATTACAAGATCCTCGAACTGATTTAATAGCCATAACTGGCAATCCTGAAAGAACAGCGGTTTTGGCCCAAGAATACGCAACTGAAGCGATGGATTCTTGGCAACAGCTAGTAGAACGGGAAGATTTAGATATGGTGGTGATCTGCACCATTAATCAAGATCATGGTAAAATTGCTCATGCTGCCCTATCTAGCGGTAAACACGTCATTGTTGAATATCCTTTGTCTGTAGATGTCAAAGAAGCTGAAGAACTGATTGCTTTAGCAAAAACAGTCAACAAGCTTCTGCACGTCGAACACATTGAATTATTGGGTGGTTGGCATCAAACTTTAAAACAATACTTAGACCAAATTGGTGATTTGTTTTATGTTCGCTATAGTACCCTGAATCCCCAGCATCCAGCCCCGCGTAAGTGGACTTATAATCATGGGATGTTTGGCTTTCCCCTAATTGGGGCATTATCTCGGTTACATCGTCTGATTGATTTGTTCGGTGAAGTCTTCACTGTCAATTGTCACCAACGATATTGGCAAACTGAGTCTGATTATTACCAAACCTGTTTATGTTCAGCCCAATTATGCTTTGACAGGGGATTATTGGCACAGGTAATTTATGGTAAGGGGGAAACTTTGTGGCAATCAGAACGCAAATTAGAAGTTCAAGGTGAAAAAGGGGAAATAATTCTCGATGGTGATACCGGAATGTTAGTCTTAGCAGCAGGAACAAAGTTGATTGAAGTGGGAACGCGACGGGGTTTATTTGCCAAAGATACAACTATGGTATTAGACCATCTATTTGATGGTAGTCCCTTATATATCACCCCAGAACAAAGCTTATATGCTCTCAAGGTAGCAGATGCTGCACACAGAGCGGCAACAACTGGACTAACTATATTTTTAAAAGAGTAGATAGAAAATTGATGAAAATCGAAACCATAGTCATTTTATCCCAACGAGAAATCGAAAAAATGCGCCGTGCTGGCAGCTTGGCCGCCAAGTTATTACAACATTTAGAACCTTTGGTTAAACCGGGAGTTAGCACTCTACAATTGAATGATGAAGCGGAAAGATGGACTCAAAAGCATGGAGCAAAAAGCGCTCCTTTAGGTTATAAAGGTTATCCTAAATCTATTTGTACCAGTGTGAATGAGGTGATTTGTCATGGTATTCCCAATGCTAAACAAATTCTCAAGGATGGGGACATTATTAATATAGATGTTACGCCTATTGTTGAAGGTTATCATGGTGATACATCAAAAACATTTCTAGTGGGTAATCCTTCCCCCACAGCCCAAAAGTTAGTAGAAGTAACCCAAGAGTGTCTGCGGTTGGGAATTGCAGAAGTAAAACCAGGGGCAAAAATTGGGGATATTGGGGCAGCGATTCAAGAGTATGCGGAGTCTTTCGGCTTTTCTGTGGTGCGGGATTTTGTGGGACATGGAATCAGTAATATTTTCCATACTGCACCGGATGTTCCCCATTATGGCATCAGAGGTAGAGGCAAGAAACTTAGAGCCGGCATGGTGTTTACTATTGAACCAATGATTAATGAAGGCACTCACGAAGCCGAAATGCTGAATGATGGTTGGACTGCGGTAACAAGCGATCGCTTACTTTCTGCTCAATTCGAGCATACCATAGCTGTCACCGAAGATGGCGTAGAAATTCTGACTTTGCCAGAAAATTTATAGTCAGGAGTCAGGAGTCAGGAGTCAGGAGTCAGGAGTCAGGAGGAAGAAAAGAAAGAAGAAAGAAGGAAGAAGAAAGAAGGAAGAAGAAAAAAACTAACCAATTACCAATTACCAATTACCAATTACCAATTACCAATTACCAATTACCAATTCCCTACTATATGCTTACAAACTTACTTAAAGTTATACTCGGTTTTATTTTAGCGATCGCAGTTTTATTAGGTACTGGCTTAACAGTTGCCCTATATTTTGTTAACCGTACCGCAGTAACTCCTCCCAAGCCACTGTATGCTAACGATAATCCTTCTAAACAAATTAAAAAGCCCAAAGCCACTCCCAAATCTCAATCGCAAAAATCAGCTACTCCCAACCCCACATCTAGCCCTACAGCTACTCCCACTCCCACAGAATCACCCAAAGCATTGCCACCAGATGCTTACGAAGGAACAGTTACTTGGGCGCAAGGACTAAGTATGCGGTCTGAACCAGACGCAAATTCTTCCACTACTGGTGGAGTTGGTGGTAATAAAAAAGTAATTATTTTAGAAGAAAGCGCCGATAAAAAATGGCAAAAAATTCGCATTGCTGATACCGATAAAGAAGGTTGGGTAAAAGCAGGTAATATTCAACGTTCCCAGTAAGTAGGTGAGGATTAAAAATTATCCTATTTATGCTGATAAAATAGTCGGTTTTAACCGACTTTAGCTTTTAGACAGGGAATTTATTCCCTGGCTTGAAGGGAAATCAATACCGCGTTTAATTTGTTCACGTTCAATAGCTTGAAATAAAGCCAGAAAATTACCTTCTCCAAAACCTTGGGCAAAAGAACGACGTTCAATAAACTCAAAGAAGAAAGTTGGTCTTGAAAAAATTGGTTGACTGAAAATTTGCAATAATAACTGACCTGGGTGAGAATTTTCATGCCAGTCTACCAGAATTTCCTGATGAGATATAGCTTGTAATTCTTCAGTTGACAGAGAAAATTTATATCGTTGTTGTAGCTGGGAATAGTAACTTTGGGGAACAGAAAGAAAAGATAAACCAGCAGCGCGAAATCGAGAAATTGCATTCACAAGATCAGGTATTAATAAAGCAATATGTTGAATACCTGCCCCTCGATTTACATCCAAAAACTCCTGAATTTGCGAACTAGGCGAAGCCGGTTCATTAATTGGTAATTGAATATTACCATGAGGTGAAATCATTACCTGACTATGCAAACCAGAACGATCAGTTTTAATATTAAAAGTTTGTTGAGGTTGAAAATCAAATATTTTTTGATACCAATTAACAGCAGTTTCTAATTCACCAACTCCCACATTCAAAACTAGATGATCAATCGCCGTAATAGAATCATGTAAAATATTTTCGTTATCTGCTATTTTTGCGGTATTTTTAGTAATTAACGTATGATTTAAACTACCCCAAGCAGCAATTTTGGCATACTGACAAAATCCAGCATCTTCAACAGGTTGGAGAATCCTGGCCCCACTACTTATAGCCCTTGCTGTCAAAGCTTCCACATCATCAACTACAAAGGCTATATCAGCCACACCGGGAGGATGTTGACGCAAAAACTCAGCCACCGGGCTAGTCGGTAAAATCGCAGAAGAAAGTAAAAAGTAGACAGATCCACTTTTCACCACTTCTGTCCGAGTATGTAACGATTTTTGATGATGAGAAAGACTTGGAAAAAAGCCATCATTTACTGTTTGAAAACCAAGACAATAAACAAACCAATCTCGCCACCTTTGGGCATCTTCGACATAAAAGTGAACGTGATCAATTTGCAGCATAATTTATTTTAAATCCAGTATTTACTATCACCTTTATCTATGACATACTAAAAAAATAAATGACTCTCAGGTTGAATATTAATTTCCATGGGTATAGCCTGGGGTTCGGCAGATAAAGCATAAAAAATAGCATTTGCCGCAGTTTCACAACTCAGCATTTTACTCCGATCTACTTTTAAATTTACCTTATCCCAAAAAGAAGAATCTATCCCCCCAAAGTAAAAAAGCGTAATTTTCACCCCAAAGCGTTTCAGTTCTTCCGCTATACATTTACTAAAACCCACCACACCGAACTTAGACGCAGAATAAGCCGCAGCCATAGGCATTGAATGTTTACCAAGAATACCGACAACATTACAAATATGACCAGATTTCCGTTTTTGCATCTCCTTCGCTGCGGCTTGAGTGGTGTAAAAACAGCCTTTTAAATTCAAATCCAGCATTGCATCTAAATCTGCCGATTCAATGGTGTTGTAGGCTTTGAGAATACCCGCTCCGGCTGCATTTACCAAAACATCAATTTGTCCAAACTGAGCTATTGTCCTTTGAATTAATGCGTCTACCTGTTGAGGTTGAGTAATATCAGTAGGAACTGTCAGCACCTCTCCTGATAACTCATTAGCTAATGCTGCTAAACTTTCCCCGTCTCTAGCTACAAGTACCAACCTCGCACCAGTGGAGGATAACTGACGAGTTAAGGTAGAACCAATACCACCAGTAGCACCGACAATGACAATAACTTTATCTTGTAGCATCATAATATTTACATTTCTTTACAGACTATATTTATAGTACAGTCTATCTCGGTATTCTGGGTTTAATTCTCTAAATCAAATTAATTATCCAAATCAAACAAATCATAGTCCAGATTTTTTCACACCCACTTCCCATTTTTTACCGACTTGCTGAATTTGCAAAGAATGACAAGAATGGAGAAATTTAGCAAAACTACCCCCAATCTTTAATTGTTTGATTTGTTCAGTTATTGGTTTACCATATTGCTGATAAAATTTACTTGCCAAAATACTAATATCAAGAGATTTATGATTATCTACCTTGCTTAAATTAGTCAAAATATTCTTGATTGCTTGCTCTAAATCTGCGGGAGAATTAATAGGAGATAATACTTTTGATGTCAGAATTTCCTGTTGTGAATTATCCTGAGTATTTTCTGATTTCGATTGATGATGTTCAAAAAGGGTGACATATAATTCAGATTTTTCATCAATTTGATGAACTACAATCTCAGATGGATAGTGAATAAATACGTCTTTGGCTTGCTTACCGGGAAAGTGATGAGCAATAATTTGGCTAATGGTTAATTGATGTTTGCTTTTAAATAATTTAGACAGAATCGAAAGCTTAATCCAATAACTTTTAGTTTGTTTTTGTTGTAATTTAATCAGACCCTTCATTTGCAAAATAAACTGCTCTATAGATGGTATCTCTGGCAAAGGTTTAAGAGAATAATTAATAGTTTCACTTGTTAAACTATTGAATACTTTAATATTTTCTCCATGCTGAGTAACTTGATAAACTAATATCCCATTTTGTTGTAGTGTATTACATAAGTTTGTCATTACCTTATCTGACGAACAAACAAACACCTCCTTCACATGAGGATAGCGTTCATGAATAGAAGAACCCACCGCAATCATTTTACCATCAGCATTATCTCTACCAGCAGGAACATGAATTAAATCATAGCCACGTTCATGTAATTCTACATCCAACTTTCCGCGATTTGACCAATTAGCAAAAGCAATTTTAACTTGTACAGGACAATGACAAATTGTAGTTAAAAACTTTTCTGTATTCGTGTTTAGTTGCAGGTTTTCTGCATCTAAAAGCAAAATAGTTATACTAGCAGATTGTCGTTGGAGTAAATGGTTAGTATTTACATCAATATTTTCTGGATTTAGCTGCTCAACAGCAGATATTAAATCCGATAGTATTTGTGAATCAAAAGCTGCGGGAACAAGCACCGCTTTAAGTGATGATTGCAGTTTTTGTAATAATTCATCCCAGCTTTGAGTTTGACTGAGTATGGCTGTGAATTTTGTACTTAAAGCCGATTTATTTGTAGATATTTGCCAGTTAATAGTTCGATATTTTGCAATCAAGAATTCTGGTTGCTGTTTTTGAATAGCAATAATTGATTGACAAATCTCGACAGAGATTTTTTGTAATAAGGCAGAATCATGATAGGACATAGCTTACAGCGTACAGTAGAGCATCCTGAGTATGAAGCCTCAAGTCTGAAAATATATTTTCCAGAACTCAACCTTCAGTAACTTCTATAACTTTAACTGTTACCTTACCTTGTGCCAACTGAATCACTAAATTTTCTCCTATAGTTAATTCTGATACAGAACGAGGAATTACACCATTTTCTGTTATCACCACTGCATAGCCACGCTGTAAAACGGACTTTGGATCAATACTGGCCAATTTTTGTCGTAACATTTCTAAGTGTTGGCCGGCCTGTTGTAATTTTCCCGTTGTTACCTGTAATAATTGCCGATGTTTCCAAGATAACTTGTCTCTTTCCTGTTCTACTTGTCTATCTAACCGCAATTGACGCAACCGATGTTTTAATCCTTGAAGTTGCTTTTCCCTAGCTGCTAATGATGAATTTACGGCTATACACAAGCCTGTAATTCGCTGTTGGTGTTGAATTTGCAAATCAGCCAATGCAGGTACTACGGTTTCCGCTGCGGCTGTTGGTGTATGTACGCATAAATCGGCCACCAAATCAGTTAAGGATTCATCCCTTTCATGTCCGATACCAGTAATAACGGGAATTGGACAATTAGCAACAGCCATAACCACTCTTTCATCATTAAAACAAGCTAATTCCTCAACAGCACCACCACCTCTTGATAAAATTAATACTTCTGCACGTCCATCTTTTTTGACTCTTTCAATGGCTTTTACAATGGATGCTGGTGCTTGTTCACCTTGTACTGTTGCGGGAGAAAATAAGATGTGTAAGCCGGGATATCTATGTTTAAGGGTTTTTTGAATATCACCCCAAGCGGCTGCTGTTGGGGACGTAATAACGGCGATAATTTGCGGATGTGAGGGAAAGTATCTTTTTCTCTCTGTATCAAATAGTCCCTCAGCCTGTAAGCGATTTTTCAGTTGTTGATAGCGTAATGCCTGTAAACCTACACCCGCAGGTAAGGCTTGCCACACTGTTAATTGATACTCTCCCCGTTGCGGGTAAATACGAATACTGCCTAAAATAATTAACTGTTCACCAGAAACTGGCATTTGTGCTAATTTTGCTACTTGACTTTTCCAAGCCACGCACTTAATCGCGGCTGTACTATCAGTATCTCTTAATGTAAAAAATAACCCACTCTGGTGATGATTTGTGCTGGAAACTTCTCCAGTTACCCACACTTGTCTGAGAATTTCATCTTGTTCTAAGAGTAATTTTAGATAGTCGGTTAAACCAGCTACGGAAAGGGCGGTATTAGGAAAGTCAAAGGTCATAGCAGTAGGTGATAGGTGATACAAATAACCGAGATCCCCGACTTTTTTATCACCTTTTGTTCATGGATTGATGATTGGAAAATGAAAAAAATTAGGGGAGAATTATTAATTAAGTTAGTATTATTGTATCATAAAGGTCTAATGCCTTGATTTGTGCAGATCATTGATAATTTCCCTCACGCTTTGAGAATCGGGATAATAAAACTCTATATACTGATATAAGAAAATACTAATTTATGACAAGACAACCGCACGACCAACTTGCTAAAGAATATCTAGAAGAATTATTAGCACCTTTAGGAGAGGTCAAAACCAGTAAAGATGTAAAAAGCGAAGTTCAGGAAATAGATGTTTGGTTTGTTCCGACAACAACAGTTATAAATTCAGAATTAGGATTATTAGGAAAAATGGCAGTTACAAGCTGTCTTTTTGAACCTTACCGTAATGCACCTAGTGAGATAGAAATTAGGAGTTGTTTGTTAAAATTGTATAGTGTTCAGGGTGAATTGTTAAGACAAGCGAAAAGAGAAAAACGTTCTATCTCTGAAGAAGAATTACCCTTTCTATGGATTTTAACACCCACTTGTTCTGAAAGAATCTTGGAAGGGTTTGGAGCAAAAACAAAGGAGGGATGGGAAAAAGGAGTTTATTTTCTGCCAAAATACCAGAAAGCGGCTATTGTTGCTATTAACCAATTACCCATAATAGAGGATACACTATGGTTAAGGGCAATGGGAAAAGGCAAAACTCAAACTGAAGCTATCAGCAAAGTTGTTGAACTTTCACGAGAGAATGATAAATTGAATAAACTGGTAGCAATTTTCGCATCTTGGCAGAAAAATTTAGAATTGAATAGTGATGTTAATGATGAAGAAGTAAGGGAGTTAATTATGAGTTTATCACCAGCATATCTTAAACAGTGTGAAGAATGGAAACAAGAGGGAATAGAAGAAGGAAGACAGGAAGGAAGACAGGAAGGACAACAAGACGGACAGCGTTTGATGGTCGAGAGTTTGTTAGCGGTGCGTTTTGGTAATTTAGATGAGGAGTTATCTACTATTGTGATTCCGATGATGGAACTTTCTTTAACGGAAAGAACCCAGTTATTACTTAATTTATCTAATCTTTCCCGTGAGGAATTGTTAGCTAGGTTTAAAGTTGATTAGATGTTTTGAAAAACAATGTAGAGACGTTTCATGAAACGTCTCTTTTATAAGTTTGAGTGGAATTATCTATCGAAGAAAAATGGAAGAAAATAATAATAGCGATGAAGATAAGGTTACCTTGGACATCCCTAATGCTTTCATTGAGTTGTAAAGACTGCTGAAAGAGGGCGATAGCTTCGCTCGCCGTAGGCATCGCCTCCCAATACTGCTCGGTTAAGCCTCAAAAAGTCATTATATGGTAGGTTAGGTTGTGGAACGAAATCATTGGTAATGTTGGGTTTCGTTACCTCAACCCAACCTACGAATAACTGTATCCCTCATCAAAAATTGGATGGATAAGGATAGTCAAAATGTGATTATAATTATCAATGTAATTACTCACCTGTATCTATGAGTCAGTGTCTTAACCCCGACTGTCTACAGCAAAATCCACCTAAGACGATATTCTGTCAACGTTGTGGGAGTAAACTGGTATTGCAAGAACGGTATCGCGGTGTGCGGGTTATTGGTGAAGGTGGCTTTGGGAGAACGTTTTTAGCAGTAGACGAACAAAGATTAGATACTCCCTGTGTGATTAAGCAATTTTTACCCCAACAGTCGGGAAGTGCGGCTTTAGAAAAAGCGACGGAGTTATTTAAACAAGAAGCTTTTCGACTGCGAGATTTAGGGAAACATTCACATATTCCAGATTTACTCGCATTCTTTCCCCAAGAAGGAAGATTATATTTAATTCAGGAATTTATCGAAGGTAAAAATCTCTTAGATGAATTACAACAAAAAGGAAAATTCAGCGAATCGGAAGTTAAACAGATATTAATTGAATTATTACCTATTTTACAATTTGTCCATGATAATAAAGTCATTCATAGAGATATTAAACCAGAAAATATTATTAGAAGTTCTCAAACTGGTGCTTTATTCCTAATTGATTTTGGAGTTTCTAAGGAAGTTGGGGGAAGTGTTTTGAGTAGAGTGGGGACAATTACGGGAACGCTGGGATATGCACCACCGGAACAAATGCGCGGGAAGGTTTTTCCGAATAGTGATCTTTATAGTTTAGCTGTAACTTGTATTCGTTTATTAACGGGATATTTTCAAAAAGATGATGGTGATGATTTAATATTTGATTCTATGAGAATGCAGTGGATATGGAAACAATATGTTTCTGTGAGTCAGGAGTTAGAAATAGTTTTAGATAAGATGTTGCAAGACATTCCAGTTAATCGGTTTCAGTCTGCAACAGAGGTTTTCTTAGCATTACAAATACAGGAAGTTCCAGCTAATATTATCGTCCCACAACCACCTGTTTTTCCTAATCCCTTTCAGCAAGTTTTACAATTTATTTCTCCACCACTAAAACCACCAGTTTATCCTGACCAAAATGAAAATTTAGGAAATGGAGTAATTTTAGAAATGGTAGCAATACCTGGAGGAAAATTCCTCATGGGTTCACCGCAAAGAGAAGGAAAGGATAATGAGAAACCGCAACATCAAGTTACCATTCAACCATTTTACATGGGAAAATACCCTGTTACCCAAGCACAATGGGAAAGGGTAGCAGCTTTAGCGAAAGTGAATATAGATTTAAACTCTCAACCCTCAAAGCTCAAAGGCGGAAATCTTCCAGTTGAAAGAGTATCATGGCATGATGCACAGGAATTTTGTACTAGACTAAGTAAGGCTACAGGTAAAATATATCGCTTGCCCAGTGAAGCTGAATGGGAATATGCTTGTAGAGCTAATACTACAACTCTCTACTACTTTGGTGACACTATTACCACCGATTTAGTCAATCATAATAATAAGTATGGACAAACCACAGACGTAGGGAAGTTTCCCCCTAATGCTTTTGGTTTATATGATATGCACGGAAATGTATGGGAGTGGTGTGAAGATGGCTGGCACGAAAATTATATTAACGCACCTACTTGGCCTAATAACAATATTCCTTGGATTAGTCAAAGTGACAATAAACGTATGCTGCGTGGTGGTCAGTGGTATCTAAATCCTTCTTATTGCCGTTCTGCTAGTCGCAGCTACAATAATGGAGACCGCAGGAACAAAGACAACGGTTTTCGGTTGGTAGTTTCGGGTGCAGGGACTCTTTAGTTATTTACCCTTCCAAATATTTTTAATCGAAAATGTCTGAACTATGATTTTTATGATTTAAGGATTTACATGATTTGATTTTTTGCTAAACCCCTACACTGGTTTAAAAAGAAAATCTCTTTCTTTTCTTCTTTTCTTCTTTTCTTCTTTTCTTCTTTTCTTCTTTTCTTCTTTTCTTCTTTTCTTCTTTGCGTCTTTGCTCCTTTGCGACTACCCTACGGGATCTCTAAGAGAGATTGCGCGAAATAATTGTCTGGATCAGGATATCCACCGATTAAAGGATTAACATTGAGGTAAAAGATTAAGAGAGCGATCGCAGTATAATGTAAATAACTTTTACCCTATATTTCTATGACATTAACGGAAATTTTACCATCACTGCAAAAATTATCTCATCAAGAAAAAATCAAAGCTATTCAATTTTTAGCCACAGAATTAGCTAGAAATGAACAAAATCCAGATTTGCTTGAAAATGCTAAAACTTATGAAGTTTGGTCGCCTTATGATGCTTTTGCAGCGGAGAAAACTTTAACTGATATGTTACAGCAACATTTACAACCAAAAACAACTAAATGACATTAAAAAAACGCTGGCAATTTATTGAAAAATCGAATTCTTTAGGGGAAACTAGCTTAGTTTCTTATATTCCTTTGCGCTTATCATATCTAGGTCGCGCTTCGCTATCGCTCAAAAAAAGTTATAATTTAGAAAATACTCTTGATTAATATCTTATGCTAACTACATACACCGCAAAATATACCAAAATAAATAGTGGATATATGGGACAACTGATTGAATGGCAAGAAATCATTACCGAAGGAGAAACACTAGAAATCTGTAGAGCTATGTTACAAGATGCACTCAAAGAAATGATTCTTGCCTATCATCAGCAAAATAAAGAAATTCCCACAGGAAACTCTTTACTTGAACAAATTCCTGTAGAAGTATAATCATGTCCGTAAAACGAAAAGATTTAATTAAGTATTTGGAAGAAAATGGATTTTATTTATTGCGGGAAGGTGGCAATCATTCTATTTATACTAATGATGTAAAAACCATTCCCGTCAAAAGACATCGTGCAATTGATCGCATTACTGCCAATGCAATTTGTAAACAAGCTGATTTATTACCTAAATTTTAAACCTTATGGTCTAATTCTTCTATACTTTTGATCACTTCTACCAATTTCTCAAGATGTCCTAACTCATGGGTAGCCATGACAGATATTCTAATCCGACTGGTGCTAACTGTGGGGGGACGAATGGCTGGGGCAAAAATTCCTGATTCTCGCAAATGCTGTCCGGCTGTTAATGCGGCTGCTGCACTAGATAATTGAAAACATAATATCGGCGATTCTGTGGGGAATAACTTTAAGTTAGGTAAATTCTCTGTAATTAATTGTTTTAAATAATTGACATTTTGCCAAAGTTGCGATCGCCTTTCCGGTTCTTCTCGCACTATCTTCATAGCGGCTAAAGCTGCTGCTGTGTCTGCGGGAGAAAGGGCGGTGGTATAAATCCAACTGGGGGCACGATTGCGTAAAAAGTCAATCAGGGAGCTACTTCCGGCTACATATCCGCCTAAACTTCCCAAAGCTTTACTTAATGTGCCAATTTGAATTAATTCCCTCCCTGTACACCCAAAATGTTCTACACAGCCAGCGCCAGTTTTTCCCATGACTCCCGTAGCATGAGCTTCATCAAGTAGTAGCATACTCCTAAATTCTTCAGCTAAATCTAGCAGTTGGGGTAATGGACATAAATCACCATCCATGCTAAAGACGCTATCAGTGATGATCAAACAGCGGCGAAAATTTTTCCTGTGTTCCCGTAACTTTTCTTGCAGTACTGCAGTACCACCGTGCGGATATTCCATGACAGTTGCACCGCTGAGAATTGCTCCCTTTTTTAAGCTGGAATGATTATATTCATCAGATAAAATTAAGTCTCTTTTGCCGACTATGGCCGCAATTGTCCCTAAATTAGCTAAATAACCAGAACTAAATACTAATGCGTCTTGGGTTTGTTTAGTAGATGCTATTGCCTGTTCTAATTCTTTATGTATTTCTCGATGCCCACTGAGTAATCTAGAACCTGTACTACCAGTGCCGAATTGTTGAATAGCAGTAATGGCGGCTATTTGTAAGCGTTCATCTCCTGCTAATCCTAAGTAATCATTACTGGCAAAATTAATAACCTCTTGCCCAGATAAGACCACAGTTGCACCGGGTCGGCTGTGAATAGTTTGCACGCAACGATACCAGTCAGCCCGATGAATAGTGGCGAGAGATTCATTTATCCAAGCATAGGGATTATTATTGATCATGAATTAGGAACACTCTACTTCACTACTGCTAAGATAAGCGATCGCTTGTCTAATCCAATCTTCCACATAGGCATTTTTGGGTAAACCAATATTTTCGCTAACTGTGTGCAAAGCGTGACTGACTTCATGGGCAGTATATCCCAAAGCGAAAAGAGTCATTTGCACTTCTTCTAAAATTCCTGGTGCGGGTCCCCCTGTAGCCACAAAGAAGCCCGCTGATTTGCGCCATTCGATGAGTTTACTCTTTAGTTCTAAACAGATGCGTTCAGCGGTCTTCTTGCCCACTCCAGGGGCTTGAATTAGCATTTGGATGTTAGCAGCGACAATGGCTTGGACTAACTCTGGTAATTCCATTGTATCCAAGAGAGCGATCGCTAATGCTGCACCAATACCGCTAACACTGAGCAAATGGCGAAATAAATCCCGTTCGGAAGGAGAAGAAAAACCGTAAAGCATGGGTACTTCTTCCCGAATCTGGTAATGGGTAAAGATTTGGATCACATCGCCAGTTGAGGTTAACTGGTTGGACAAACGTTGGGGAATTTGTAAATCGTAACCTGTGCCATTGACTTCTAAGGTCAAGATGACGCGATTAGGAGTAATGGCTTGGACACCAGCAACGATACCTTTAAGATAGCTAATCATTCTAGGAAACCAAAATATTTTAAACCTTCCATAATCCCAGCAGCACAACGGTTTTGAGCGAGGTAACGGTAGTCCGCAGGATGCTGATGATACCATTGGAGTAACTCTGGACGAGCATTCCCGACAATGATTCCCCGTTCCCTACCGACAGCGAATAAAGCTATATCATTACCTGAATCGCCACAAACAACAGTCTGCTCGGCTGCAAATTTCCACTTCTGTCGTAAAAACTGCATTGCTTGACCTTTATCGCTGGTATGGGGTAAAATGTCAAGGTCAATTTCACTACTATAGATTAACTTTACATTTAGTTGAGTTTTTTGCAACTCGGTTTCAAGTTGTGGTATAGTCAGGCGAATTTGGTTTGAAAACGACTATATATAAGGAGTATACTGTGACTCAATTTCTTTTCATTACCGATCTTGATCACACTCTCGTGGGTGATGATCAAGCAATGGAAGGACTGAATCGCAAATTAGAACTATATCGTCAGCAACACAATACAAAAATTGTTTACTCTACTGGGCGATCGCTATATCTGTATCAGCAACTAGAACAACAACAAAATCAAAAACGAACAGCACTTTTACAGCCAAATATACTCATTTGCGCCGTAGGTACAGAAATTTACTCTTATAATCATCAAGATCAATTGATTATTAATAATCAGTGGTCAGAGAATCTATCTGAAGATTGGGATAGAGAATTAGTTGTAAAAATAGCTGCCAATTTTACTCAATTAAAACCACAGCCGGAAAGTGAGCAAAGACCTTTTAAAGTTAGCTATTTTCTCCAAGAAAAAACGGCTCTACAAATAGTATCAGACTTAGAAAAAGCCTTACTCCAACAAAGTTTAGATATTCAAGTTATTTATAGTGATAACAAAGACCTAGACATCCTACCACGTAAAGCCAACAAAGGTATGTCCATGACCTTTGTCCGCGAATATTTAGAAATAGAACCAGCCAAAACAGTTGCGTGTGGGGACTCTGGTAATGATATTGCCCTCTTTGCCAATAGAAAAGAAAAAGGTATTATTGTTGCAAATGCCAAACAAGAATTACTAGATTGGCACAAAGCAAACCCAAGCAAAAATCGTTACTTAGCAAAAGCTGAGTTTGCTGCTGGAATTGAAGAAGGTTTACGGCATTTTGAATTTTTGGAAGAATAAAACTTAATAGTTCCGTTTTTTTTGATTCAACTAGCTTATTTGTTTAATCCCTTGAAGCTCCTAATTCTTTTAAAGCAGATATTTGGGCATCATCTAAATTTTTAACTCCAGAAATATTCATAATTCCAATCCCAGAGTTTGACAGTGCGTCCATCACCACCGCTTATAAAAAATAGAGGTTTATCAGTGTTAGGACTAAATGCAATGCTTCTGATCAAATGTGTATGACCATTTTGGTCTTGGTTTTCTGAAAGAGAATTATCCAATGTGCTAATCAGTTTCCATTTGTCTCCAGTTAAATCAAACAGTAGAATTTTATGCTCACTATTATCAGGTTGATTCTTACAAATACATCCAATTGCAAGAATACTCCCATCGCAACTAAATGCTAGTGTACGTATTTCACTAATATATTTTGTATATTCATAGTCTTTTTCAGATCCGTTTTCAATATAGACTAGCTGGAATTGTAAGTCTTGTTTATTGTTAGTATCGAAAATTTTCAATTTTCCATCTTCAGATCCAGTGGCTATAATTTGTTTTGTTGCATTAAACGCAATACAACGTATTAATTTTTCATGCCTCTTACGTTCTTGGTAGAATATTTGAGGGTTACGTGTACTTAAATCCCAACCAATAAAATCTCCCTCTTGGCTACAACTATAAAGAGTTCTGTCATCAATAAAAGTCATACAATACACATTACTGATGGGCAAACGTATTGTATCTTTCTCTTTAATTTTGTAGAAAGTTATTGCATTTCCATCTCCTCCAAATGCCAGAATATTGCTTTCAGGATCAAGGCTAAAGGCTACTGATAATACACGTCCTGTTTCACGCCATGAGTTGGTTTCCTTAAAATTGAGTTTGCCTGAAGCAAGGTTTTCAATCTCGAACAACTTAACGCTACCATCTTCTGCTGCTAATGCAAATCGTTGAGAATTTGTCCCTGAACTAAAAGCCACTGACCAAATCTGATTTCCTGCTCCCTTTTCAAAAAAACACAGAGCCAAGTTTTCTGTATTATGTACTCGAATTAATCCATGAGCATCGCCTGTAGCAAAATAATTACCATCAGCATTAAAAGCAATGGAGTGAATACATCCTAAAGGTTGAGTAAAAATACAGTTCTTCAGGTCAGAGTCATTAAAATCCACTCCTGTTAAGATAGCGTCTCGGAAGTCAACACCCCAAATATCTATTTCTGATAGATCCCAGTATTGAAAATCTTTTTCCGAGTATAATTGCAACAATAAGTTGAGAATATTTCCTGCTGTATAGTTGTTTTTCAGAAATTTATGTTTTTCCATAGTGTCTTATTAATTTAACAATAGTTGTTGGATTATATTAACAATTTCGTTTTTACTTTTTCCTTTTTTTTCTAGCTTATTTTTAATTTGATTCATAATGTATTTATTTATCAGTAATTCTTGAGAATTTCTATATGCAGTAAAAATAGGAATTTTACCCAATCGAGGCAATATTTTATTTTTGTTTTTATCATTATTTTCTGCAATAGCATCAACTAAATCATCAACTAAATCATCAATAATTTTTTCAATAGCATCAAACCATATTGTAGCGTCTGCGTAGGGATTATCCTTTCTATCATAAATATCTTGAATTACTAAGTCTACTAACTTTTCTTTATTCGGTATTTTTCCTGGCTTTATCTTTATCTGTTCTGCTGAATAATCTTCTGGTTTCTGGCCTTTTATGCCCCATTGTAATAAATCTAAAACACGTTTATTGACAATTTTATTGACTATCTCACCGTCATAAATATTTATATAATTGAATTCTTTCAAAAAAAGCATATCCTGTGGCAAGTCGGACACTCCTGGCAATAACACAGGAATTACTGGTATATTCTGTTTTAAACACATTGACAAAATTACTTTTAATTCCAGTCCTTGCCACATTCCTAATCCACTTTTTCCAATAAATATAGCGGCTGATTTACTTAATGGAATTCCTTTTTGTATTGCATCTTGAAATAAACTTCCTGGACGAATTTCTTCTCCATCTAACCACGAGGTTATACCACGCTTTTCAAGTGCTTCATAAATAACTTTAACTACAGGCTTATCTATACTATTGTGAGCTAAAAAAACATCAAATTCAGCCATTGTTCACTTCCTTTTGTTTTTCCTTGACTCCAGCAATTTCCGCTAATGCGTTGGCATATTTTTCCAAGTCTTTCCTCAGTAATTCTAACTCAGCCCGCAATTTTGTTTCTTCAGACCAATTGCGCTCATGTTCTTTCGCACTCAGATGAGGAGGACGCTGTGCTTCCCATGTTTGTAAGAGAGGATGCCACTTAGCAAGGAAAGGACGCAAACCGTTATTTAAGACTGCGATCGCAATTCCTCCCACTGAATCAATTGATGCTCCCACATCAGGACCTGCTTCCTTTAAAACTTGTCTGGTTACAGGAAACAGGTTGTATAAAGATGTCAAAGCTTCCCGTAAAAGTCCTTGGTCAGTTTCTAAAGGCTGTACTGCAATGCGGGTAACAAGTTCAACAGAAAGTGACCAGGCGGCTTTGCGTTCTGTTGGATCGGCTTCCCATTCCACAGAACCAATACTAAAAGGAAGACTGAATGATACTTTTTTTTTTGATTTTGGCAGGGTCAGATTTAGGCATAATAAGTGAAGTTATGTAAAACAATAATCTTAGTTAAGCATCACATAATTTCGCAGGATTTTAGCTAAATATGTCATATTACTTAAAAATCAAACTTTAGATAGTGGACAGGTAAGACGAGAGTATCAAATTGCAGTTCTCGGTAATGAATAGGCGGAACTGCTTGCAGCAGCGCTTCACTATCGCCCTGTAAAGTAGACTATCTTTGTCCCATATTGTTGACGATGACTTTGCACTTAGCGCAGAATTGACGAATGATCCCGTAGGCGCTGATTTTCTGCCCTTAATTCTTTGACTTCTGATTGTAACTGCTCTATTAAATTTAGTAATATCTCTACTGGATGACGCATTGATTCGTCTGCAATCCCTTTTGGCTCGATGGTTTGCAGTAAATTTGATATTAATTTGTCACTCTCAATAATTTTTTGCGTCATCTCTCCTATTCTATGACACTGTGTGTACCTCGTTGCACTTATTTTCCTCTGTTACCCCTATTTATTGAGCCGATACCGAAAATGTATATGTAGGGCTTGCTGAATAAAGCTAAAACCGTTTATTAATAAAGGTTTTACAGATTTTTATCTCAAAAAAAATGCACCTATTTTGGGACACCATCAGCCAAAATAGGTGCATTTTTCCTTATCGGATTTGGAAAATTGAGGATATCCATATAGCTAAAACTGTTCCCAGTTAAGAGTTCCCTGCCTTCACAGACAACTTATTCAGCTCTGTCAACTGTCACTTGCTATAGCTGCTACTGGCAAAAATCCACCGGCTTGCATTTGCCATAATCTGTGATAAGCTCCACCCTTAGCCAATAGTTTAGAGTGTGTACCATCTTCAATGATGCGACCTTGATCAAACACCAAAATCCGGTCTAAATGAGCGATAGTAGATAAACGATGAGCTACTACAATGACAGTTTTTCCATTCATTGCTGTGTCTAGAGTATCTTGAATCGCTTTTTCGGTAATGGAATCAAGGCTAGAAGTTGCTTCATCTAAGATTAAGATAGGTGCATTTTTGAGGATAACGCGAGCGATAGCGAAGCGCTCCGTAGGAATCGCAATTCGTTGTCTTTGTCCCCCAGAAAGTTTAACACCACGTTCCCCCACCAGAGAATCATAACCCTCCTTTATCTGGGTAATAAAATCGTCAGCATAAGCTTTTCGTGATGCTTCTATCAATTCTGCTTCTGAAGCTTCTAAACGTCCATAGAGAATATTTTCCAGCAAACTGCGGTGAAACAGAGAGGGATCTTGAGGAATCAAACTAATTTGCGAATGTAAGGCTTCCTGAGACATATCTTTGATATCTACCCCATCAATTAATATTTGTCCCGATTGGGGGTCAAATAAACGCAAAATCAGATTGACAAAACTAGATTTCCCAGAACCAGAAAAACCTACCAATCCGACTCTTTCACCTGGTTGAATAGTGACAGAAAGATTATTAAATACGGTCTTTTCTAATGAGTAGCCAAAATGCACTTGTCGAAACTCAATGCTACCTTTAGTGATCGCATGATCTATAGCATTATCCCGATCAATAATTTCATGGGGTTGAATGATAGTATTCACACCATTGGCGATATTACCAATATGTTCAAACAATTCCAGAAACCGTTTGCTTAAATTGCGGGCTTCACTAATGATTAACAGTGACAAACTGGTAGCAACAACAAAGTCAGCCGTAGCAATTTTTCCTTGACTCCAAAGAGAAAGTGAGTAATATAGAGTACCGATTTTCAGAACGGCTGCTGAGATAAACTGAAACCAGCGGATTCGTTCAGAATACCAGTTAGACTTTCTTACCTCTTTGAGTTCACTCTTTAATTGGTCGTTCAAATAGCGGCGTTCAAAACCCAAACGAGCAAAAAGTCTGCTACTGGTGAGACTTGTCACCGAATCTACAATAATGCCAGTGGTTTCACTTCTAGCTGCGGCGGCTTTGCGGGCATAAATTCGACATCGAGTTGCTAACCAGAAAGAAATACTGATGAACAAAACTGCCCAAATCCCCACAAATGCAGCCAGGGGAGGATAGGTGCGATACAACCTGAGTTCGATATAAATAATCATCCTGAGAACTAATTATATCAGGCTTTTCTCAATTAGCAATGATTGTTGACAATAAATAAACAAGAGAAAACAATCCAAAATTGAATATTTTGGACTCATAATTTAATTGCATGAAAATAATTAAATTAATAAAGCTGGTAGAGTAGTTACTTCATGTTTATCTAATTTTAAAGAAGGTTTTTTATCTTGCCAAGTATAAGCAATTAAACCAGTGGTCGGTGAGCGAAGCCGAACCGCAATAATATTAACCATAAAATTAGAAATACTGCGATGACGAGAATGAACAACTTGGGAAATATTTTGATAGCCTGCGT
>NZ_JAQMTJ010000270.1:0-6559 GCF_028330815.1 Dolichospermum lemmermannii CS-548 | reverse complement strand
TCTTGCTTCTTGCCTCTTGCCTCTTGCCTCTTGCCTCTTGCCTCTTGCCTCACCAATAAGCAATGCTAAACCCCGGCAATTGCCAGAAATTACCCAGCTTTCAAAATCTCATCATCTACAGAAAAATCAACTTCTAATTTATCTTGTCCATTGATTAAATAATCATTTACTAAAGAATTTTGCAAACCAGAAATCAAATCATATTTAGGTTGCCAATTTAATTCTATTTGTGCTTTATTCACTGATGCAAAGAAATGCTGTACCCGCATCGGAAAAGCTTTCCGTTTACCGAAATCAAACTTTTTCGGATCATAATGGACGATTTTCACATCATCGGCAGATTTACCAGCAGCTACAGCACAAGCACGCGCTAACCCATCGAAAGTGACAAAGCGATCGCCCGAAATATTATAAATCTGCCCAATTGCTTGATCATTCCCAATTATCTGGGTCATCGCTTGAGCTAAATCCCAGACATGACCAAGCTGAGTGATGTGCATTCCATTCCCAGGAATACAAATCGGGCGATCGCGTACAATTCTATCAAAAAACCAACTTTCCAAAGGATTATAATTTTGCGGTCCGTAGATATAAGTAGGACGAATAGAAGTAAAGGGGATTCCCAACTGCTTGAGGTAAGCTTCCGTTTCATGTTTACCCTGGTGACGACTCTTAGGATCAACAGCATCCCCTTCTAAATGGGGCATTTGGTCAGATTTGAGGTAAACACCCGCAGAACTCATATAAACAAAATGTTTGACCCGTCCTTGAAAAATTTCTGCCAGAGGTTGTGTATCCGTGAGTTCCCTACCATTATTGTCAAAAACGACATCAAAACTTTCTGGTGCTAACTTTTCTTGAAGTTGAGTTGAGTTAGTGCGATCGCCTATAATTTGTCCTACACCTGAAGGTGCAGCATGATTACCACGATTGAACAAAACCACCTCATGTCCATCCTTAATCAGCAGTTGAGTCAAATACACACCAATAAACCGAGTTCCACCGATAACCAGAATCCGCATAACTTTCTAATTCCTGAATAAAAATCACCCTTATCTGTAGAGGTTATCAGGTTGTAGTATCACTAGAGGAACATCTTTTGGTAGGATTATATCTTCTATTCAATCTAGAGAGATCAAACTCTTTCCCCCTGCCGTCTCCGAACGACAATTTTTAATGCTCACCTACTTACCTTCCACCCATTCAACTTAACCGTGTCCTTAGAATATGCCTTAGTTCATGAGTGGTTAACCCCTCAAGCCACAGGAGGTTCAGAACTCGTAGTCCAGGAAATATTAAATCACATTGACGCTGATTTATACGCCCTGATTGATTTTGAATCCAGCAATCCAGAAAGTTACCTGTATAAACGTCAAATTGGCACAACGTTTTTACAGAAATTTCCCCAAGCCCGTCAAGGAGTCCAAAAATATTTACCCCTATTACCCTTGGCCATTGAGCAATTGGATTTGCGACAATATGAAGTTATTTTATCTTCATCTCATGCTGTAGCTAAAGGAGTCTTAACCACCCCTAACCAATTGCATATCTGCTATAGCCATAGCCCCATGCGCTACGCTTGGGATTTAACCTTTGATTATCTCAACCAAAGCAAACTAGGGCAAGGAGCAATCGGCTGGATCACCCGCCAAATCCTCCATAATTTGCGGCAATGGGACGTAATCAGTGCTAATCGGGTGGATTACTTCATTGCCAATTCACAACACACAGCCAGACGGATTTGGCGGTGCTATCGTCGAGAAGCAACCGTCATCTATCCACCAGTGAATATTGATGAATGTCTCTTTTCCTCGCAAAAAGAGGATTTTTATCTGATAGTTTCCCGACTAGTAAGTTATAAACAAGTTTCCTTAATTGTTCAGGCTTTTAATCGCCTAAAAAAACCCTTGGTTATTATTGGCACTGGTCCTCAAATGAACAAGTTGCGGGAAATAGCCCAACCACACATTCAAATCTTAGGATGGCAACCCGATCATATCGTCAAAAATTATATGTCCCGTGCCAAAGCCTTTGTTTATGCAGCTTGCGAAGACTTTGGCATTGCCCTAGTTGAAGCCCAAGCCTGTGGAACTCCCGTAATTGCCTATGGTGCAGGTGGTGCATTAGAAACAGTGAGAGATATTCAGACACATCCTGATACAGGAACTGGTATATTATTTAAAATCCAAACAGTAGGAGCTATAGTAGATGCCGTAGAAAAATTTGTAGATCATGAGCATTTATACAATTACGAGTATATACAAACACACGCTAATCAATTTTCTCGCCAGGTTTTTGCAGAACGTTATCTAGGTTTTGTGAATGAATGTCGTGAAAAAGGAGTTTACCAAAAGTAAACATCGGCCTTTTGTATTTATTTTCTCAGAAGAGTGCAAATTTTTCCTCAAAATTACTGCCTTTTAGCTTTAAGATTGGGACTATGTGTGGTGTGGATTATAAAGGAGTATGATGACTGCCCAGAGTTCACTCCTCTCCGGCAAGCGATACCCGCGGAAGGATAACAGTACATCTGTGACTGTTTTATCAAAACGTGGTCAAAAAGTTAAACAGCCAAAGGTGAAATCCAGAAGTTTATCTTTTCAGGGTTTATACGGAGAGTTTTTTAAACGACTGTTTGATATAGTTTTTTCATTGTCGGTCTTGATTTTGTTTTCTCCCATCTACATGATATTGGCCTTATTGATAGCCATAAGCTCAAAGGGTCCAATCTTTTATGTTCAAGAACGGGTGGGCAAAAACTACCGCAGCTTCAATTGCATTAAGTTTCGCACCATGGTCAACAATGCTGACGAAATTCTCGTCGAAATGATGGCTACATCACCTAACCTCCGAGCAGAATTTGAAGACAATTTTAAGCTGAAAACAGACCCAAGAATCACTAAAATTGGTCACTTTTTGCGAATTACCAGCTTAGATGAATTTCCCCAATTTTGGAATGTTCTCAAAGGAGACATGAGTGTAGTTGGGCCAAGACCTTTAGTAGCGGAAGAATTAATCAAATATGGTGATTATATCAATCATGTTTTAACGATTCGTCCTGGAATTACTGGTTTGTGGCAAGTATCCGGGCGTAATGATATTCCATATCCTCGCCGGGTGCAAATAGACCTCCATTATGTCAATTTTAGGAATTTTTGGCTTGATTTGTGGATCATCCTGAAAACAGTTAATGTTGTCATTATGCCCAAAAATAAAGGAGCTTACTAAGTAAGTACGCAAATTCCATCTTATGGGGCAACATTATGCCCCAAAAACTATTTTTGATAGCAAAGGTATAAAATTTATTCTTACGCATATATACGGCTCAAGGAATTTCTGGTACTGGCAATAATTGATACACTTGAAATTAAAAATATTAATTGAACTAAACCTATAATTATTTGTTAAAGTGTTTTTTAGCAAAAATATTTGTTGACCTTTAACTTGTAATAGCAACTAATATTTGCAGCCTGACTATTGGGCAGTTATATCAATTAACTGCTAGTTTATATCAGACTGTTTGTAATCTTCAACTAAAAATAACAAGGCATCACCAAGCATGACACAAAGAAAACGGGCTTTAATTACTGGTATTACTGGTCAAGATGGTTCTTATTTAACTGAACTTTTACTAGAACAAGGTTATGAAGTCCACGGGATTATTCGCCGTACTTCCACCTTTAACACAGACAGAATTGATCATATGTATGAAGATCCTCATAACGAGGACGCAAGGCTATTTCTCCACTATGGTGATTTGACAGACGGAACAACACTGCGGCGGATTTTAGAGGAAGTCAAACCTACAGAAATTTATAATTTAGGCGCTCAATCTCATGTTAGGGTGAGCTTTGATTCACCTGAATATACAGTAGATGCTGTAGGTATGGGGACATTACGTTTATTGGAAGCAATCCGCGATTATCAGCACCGCACTGGGATTGAAGTCCGTTTCTATCAAGCTGGTTCTTCGGAAATGTATGGTTTGGTGCAAGCAGTTCCCCAAAGTGAAACCACACCCTTTTATCCCCGCAGTCCCTACGCTTGTGCTAAGGTGTACGCTCACTGGCAAACCATAAATTACCGCGAATCTTACAATTTATTTGCTTGTAACGGTATTCTTTTTAATCATGAATCTCCCAGAAGGGGAGAAACATTTGTTACCCGCAAAATTACTAGAGCCATAGCCCGCATAGTTGCTGGTAAACAAAAAAATATCTTTATGGGTAATTTGGACTCCAAGAGAGATTGGGGTTATGCCAAAGATTACGTAAAAGCAATGTGGTTGATGTTGCAACAAGAGCAGCCAGATGATTATGTGGTGGCAACCGGTGAAACCCATTCAGTAAAAGAGTTTCTGGAGTTAGCATTTAGTTATGTTAATCTCGATTGGCAGAAATACGTAGAGTTTGATCAACGTTATTTACGTCCTGCGGAAGTAGATTTATTAATTGGTGATCCCACTAAGGCACAGCAAAAATTAGGCTGGAAACCATCAGTAACATTTAAAGAACTGGTTGCGCTAATGGTAGAAGCTGATTTACAAGCTGTGGGTTGTACTTCCCCTAATGGTAATGGTGCAAAATACCCTCAAGATATTGCTACTACCCGTCAAGAATTAGGATCTCTGCACTTTTAATTCAGATCAAGGATAATAATATGACTGCCTTAGAATTAGCAAATAAACGGATTCTTGTCACTGGTGGGGCGGGTTTTCTCGGCCGTCAGGTGATAGATCAATTATGTCAGCATGGCGCTAACAGTGAGAAAATTACTGTAACGCGATCGCACGACTGTGATCTACGAGTATGGGAAAATTGCCAACGGGCAGCAGATCAACAGGATATTATCATTCACCTAGCTGCCCATGTTGGTGGTATTGGTCTAAATCGAGAAAAACCCGGCGAGTTATTTTACGATAACTTGATCATGGGAACTCAGTTAATCCATGCAGCTTATCAACAGGGGATAGAAAAGTTTGTCTGTGTAGGAACTATTTGCGCCTATCCTAAATTTACCCCTGTACCATTTAAAGAAGATGACATCTGGAATGGTTATCCAGAAGAGACTAACGCCCCCTATGGAGTAGCGAAAAAAGCTCTCTTAGTCCAACTACAATCTTATCGTCAGCAGTATGGGTTTAATGGTATTTACCTGTTACCAGTGAACTTGTATGGACCTGAAGATAATTTCAACCCCAGCAGTTCTCATGTAATTCCCGCTTTAATTCGCAAAGTGGAAGAAGCCCAAACCAGGGGAGAAAAACAACTTCCTGTCTGGGGTGATGGTTCTCCTACCCGGGAATTTTTGTATTCTACAGACGCAGCACGGGGAATAGTCATGGGAACTCAGTTTTATAATGATGCTGAACCCGTCAATTTAGGAACTGGTTACGAGATATCCATTAAAGACTTAATCACCTTAATTTGCGAATTGATGGAGTATGAGGGTGAACTTGTGTGGGAAACCGACAAACCCAATGGTCAACCCCGACGTTGTTTGGATACGGAAAGGGCAAAACAGGCTTTTGGCTTCACTGCTGAAGTAGAATTTAGACAAGGTTTGAAAAATACTATTGATTGGTGGCGTAAAAACGCTGCATAGATGATCTCCTCATCTCGTTCCCAGTCTCCGACTGGGAATGCCTTCATAGAGTCTCTGACTCTAGCATACACACAAGGCAGAGCCTTCTTAATTCATTCCCATACAGAGTATGGGAACGAGGGAAATCTAAAATCTAAAATTTAAAATCCAAAATTGTCTCAGCTAAGTAAAAAAGAACTGCGACGGACTCTACTCCAGCAACGTCAGTCAATGACATTATTAGAATGGAGAGAAAAGAGCGATCGCCTCACCACCAATATCCAAAACTCGGTTATATTTAATCAAGCAAATACCATTCTCGCTTTTTTTAGCTTTCGTCAAGAACCTGATATTAGCTCACTGTATACCAACACTAACAAACGTTGGGGTTTTCCCCGTTGTGTTGATAAGTCTCTAGTTTGGCATTCTTGGCAACCTAAAGACACAATTAATATCGGCGCTTATGGGATTACTGAACCTCACCACGAAGCACCGATAATTGACATTGAAGAAGTAGATTTAATTCTTGTCCCCTGTGTGGGTTGTGATGTCCAAGGATACCGCTTAGGTTATGGTGGGGGATATTATGACCGTTTGTTAAATTCACCAGGTTGGCAGACAAAAGCAACTATAGGAGTGGTTTTTGATTTTGCTTATTTATCTCAATTACCTGTTGATAGTTGGGACAAACCTTTAGAAAGGGTGATGACAGAAAATGCCTTTTTTTTGATACACAATAGTCTAGAATTAACAAAACAACCCCGAATGGAGATTTAACTTGTCCGCATATAGGACTCAATTACAAGCAAACGAGATTAAGCTCAGATTACAACCTTTAAAACCCACATTCCGCACCCCAAACTGTCACAGATCAAAAAAGCCCTTAAAGTAGTACATAATAACTAAAGTCAATTCAAAAATTAAGATGCTTAATGAGAATAAGTAGCATTAAAAGGGACGTGGTGTGATAAAGTGA
>NZ_JAQMTJ010000269.1:0-32115 GCF_028330815.1 Dolichospermum lemmermannii CS-548 | reverse complement strand
TTTGTACTCTAATTGCCTTTGAAATTCATACATCCCACAATCTGCAATTGCACCTGCTAATTTGTGGTTCTTCAAAAATGCCTTAACGTGCAAATCTTCTATCTTAATTATGCTGTGGTTTTTAGCTAGATAGTAGGTTAATTTGTGAATAGAATCCTTGCGAATATTAGAAACTTTGGCGTGTAATTTAGCCAATTTTCTCACAGCTTTTTTGCGATTATTAGACCCCTTTAGTTTTCTGCTAACGCTACGCTGTAAACGTTTCATGCGTTTACTCATCCGGCGGTAGGCTTTGGGGTTTTTGAATATTTCACCATTACTGCAAACTGCTAACTCCTTTATTCCTACGTCAACGCCGATGGTCGGTCTGTCTGCAAGTATAGGAGGTTTTTCAACTTCGTATTTAACAGAAATAAACCATTTATCAGCCTGTCTAGAAATCACGCAATTATGAGTTACTGTAATCGGTAAAGGTTCTGCTAAACGTACCCAGCCAATTGACGGTAATTTAATTCTTTTACTATCATTTTTAATTGCTGGTTTCGCCTTAGTTCCTGACTCCAAATAAAAAGAATCGTGCTGTCCTTTTTTATTGAATCGGGGTTGTTTCGATGTTTTGGAAAAACACCTATCCCATGCTTGGCGTAAGTCAGTTAACGCCTTTTGTGGGACATTTTTGTTAACTTCGTAATACCAAGCGTGTTCAGATTTAACCTCGGCGACTAACTTTTTATGCAAGTCAATCGCTGATGGTAATTTAAGTTTTTCGCCTTCTTTGCGAGTAGCTAAAATATCTATGATTTGAGCATTTGCCCAGTTGTAAGCGTGTCTAGCGACTCCAGAAGCCTTGCGAAAAGCTGTAATCTGTCGGTTATTTGGAATTAGTGCAGTTTTGAATGATAAAAGCATTGATTCGACCTTCAATGTTGGGCTATGATGTCTAGTATATCAGATATATTAGGATTTGGCAATGCCTCGGATTAAATTTAAACCACAAAATCAAGTAGCCTACGATAAATCACCCTTGCAATTTAAGGTGTTGGCAACAACGGTTGAGGGAATTTGTTGATCAACTTATTGAAGACTTGGACAAACAGTAACATAAGGCTAGTTATGGGTAGAAATTATCAAGCTGTTTCTACCCCCAAACAAATCATCACAGTTACATTGACATTAGACCTGCATACGTTACGCGCTATTTTCTTAGCGTGTTCAATCCGTTGCTGTACGGGCGAAGCATTCGCGCTGTTGAGTTGTCGGTTGGTCGCATAATTTTTATAAGCGAATGCTTCGCCCCTACCTTTTTGTAAATCGTTTATTATACAATATATACAAAATGTCAGTGCAAGATTTATCCTGCAATTAGCCTTCATCCCGCAACTGTTGCACAGGTGTGTCCTGCTGAGTCGGACACGCCTTCAAGGGTTTTCGGCATTCTCCTTATAAAACTGATTGGTGCGAATACTTTGGACTGGAGTTTTAAATGACTATTACCAGCATTTCACAGACAAAACCTTTAACAGACACAGAATTACAAAAAATTAACGGCTATTGGCGTGCAGCCAATTATCTCTCTGTTGGACAAATATACCTCCTCGACAACCCTCTTTTGAGAGAACCACTCCAACAAGAACACGTCAAACCTCGACTATTAGGACATTGGGGAACTACCCCAGGGCTAAACTTGATTTACGCCCACTTCAACCGAGTTATTAAAAAATACGACCTCAACGCAATTTACGTAGCTGGTCCTGGACATGGTGGACCCGGAATTGTTGCCAATACCTACTTAGAAGGAACATATAGCGAATATTACCCCAACATCTCCCAAGATGAAGAGGGAATGCAAAAACTATTTAAGCAATTCTCCTTCCCTGGTGGTATTCCCAGTCACGTCGCCCCAGAAACCCCTGGTTCTATCCATGAGGGGGGAGAATTAGGCTATGCTTTAGTTCATGCTTACGGTGCAGTATTTGATAACCCTGATTTGATAGTTGCGGCGGTTGTGGGTGACGGAGAAGCGGAAACTGGACCCCTAGCAACTAGCTGGCATTCTAACAAATTTATCAACCCTGTTACTGATGGTGCAGTTTTACCAATTCTGCATTTGAATGGATACAAAATTGCCAATCCCACAGTATTAGCACGGATACCCCATGGGGAATTGGAAAGCCTATTTATCGGCTATGGCTATAAACCTTACTTTGTGGAAGGTTCTGACCCGGCGGAAGTTCACCAAAAAATGGCGGCAGTATTAGATACAATCATTCCTGAAATTCAAAGTATCCAAAGAGAAGCGCGGGTACATGGTTTCCAAGCACGACCGCAATGGCCAATGATTGTTTTACGCACTCCCAAAGGTTGGACTGGACCCAAGGAAGTGGACGGGAAGAAAACAGAGGGTTATTGGCGATCGCACCAAGTCCCTTTTAGTGATATAGCTGGTAAACCGGAACATCTGCAATTGCTAGAAGATTGGCTAAAGAGTTACAAACCCGAAGAACTTTTTGACACCAACGGTCAACTGATTCCCGAACTTGCAGAACTAGCCCCCAAAGGTCAGCGTCGCATGGGAGACAACCCCCACGCTAACGGCGGAATTTTGCTGCGTGACTTGAAAATGCCTGATTTTAGCAACTATGCTGTAGAAGTATTTAAACCAGGAACAGTTAACGCTGAAGCTACCAAAGTTACTGGCAAGTTTCTCCGTGACATTATGAAACTCAACGAAGAAAGCCGTAACTTCCGCGTTTTTGGACCTGACGAAACCGCCTCAAATCGTTTAGATCCTTTATTTGAAGTGACAAACCGCGCTTGGGATGCGGAAACTCTCCCGGAAGATGACCATTTATCACCGGACGGTCGAGTTATGGAAATCCTCAGCGAAACCAATTGTCAAGGATGGTTAGAAGGATATTTGTTAACAGGTCGTCATGGTTTCTTCTCCTGTTATGAAGCTTTTATTCACATCATTGATTCCATGTTCAACCAACACGCCAAATGGTTGAAAACAACTCGGCATATTACTTGGAGAAGACCAATTGCATCTTTAAATTATCTTCTCACTTCTCATGTTTGGCGACAGGATCATAACGGGTTTTCTCACCAAGATCCTGGTTTTATTGATCATGTAATTAACAAAAAATCCGAAATCATTCGTGTTTATCTGCCACCTGATGCTAATACTTTGCTATCAGTAACCGACCATTGTTTAAGAAGTCGTAATTATGTCAATGTGATTGTGGCTGGTAAACAACCTGCATTACAATATTTAGACATGGATTCTGCAATTAAACATTGTACTAAAGGTTTAGGAATTTGGGAATGGGCTAGTAATGATCAAGACAGTGAAACCGATGTAGTTATGGCTTGTGCTGGAGATGTTCCAACTTTGGAAACTTTAGCGGCTGTGGATATTTTACGGCAAAATTTCCCAGATTTAAAAGTGCGAGTTGTTAATGTTGTGGATTTGATGACTCTACAGCCAAAAAGTGAACATCCTCACGGTTTAAATAGTAAGGATTTTGATACTATTTTCACAACTGATAAACCAATCATCTTTGCATTTCATGGTTATCCTTGGTTAATTCATCGTCTCACCTATCGGCATACAAATCATCAGAATATTCATGTGCGTGGTTATAAAGAAGAAGGAACAACAACCACACCTTTTGATATGGTGGTAATGAATGATTTAGATAGATTCCATTTAGTTATGGATGTGATTGACCGTGTACCAAAATTAGGTTCTCAAGCAGCTTATGTAAAACAAAAATTGCAAGATAAGTTGATTGAACATAAGCAATATATTCAGAAACACGGTGAAGATATGCCAGAAATCCGCGATTGGACTTGGCCATATTAATAATTGAGTTAAGCTGATTTTATAGGTAAGGGTTTAGCACTGCTAAACCCCTACACATGAGATAACAATAAACAATTTATTTTTCTATTGATGCTGCAAAAGTTGTCCCTATTTCTCTGAATAATTTAGTATTTTATAATTAGTTTTTTGTAAAATTATAATTATCTATTTTCTAATATAAGTAGGTGAACACAATAAAACCAAACTGTGTAAAGAAACGTAAAATCGCCCAAACCCTCTTCACTCTTGCCTCTTGCCTTTTGCCTTGCCATAACGACAATTTTCAACGCCAACCTACTTACTTCTCTCGACAATAGGTAATAGCCCAAATTAGCAACTATTACCCATTATCAAGAATTAAATTAACCCAATAAACCTTGGATTAATCCAGAATTACTGGTTAAGAAGAAAGCGACTACTGCGCCACCGATACCACCAATCAAGAAAGCACTGGTGAAATTATTCCAACTTTCCTTAGAGTTAAAAGCATCAACAGGAGGATTGGGTACAGCAATACTAGCAAGAGCTTTACCAGGGTTGCTGTTAGCATATAGGGATAGGCAAGCTGTCAAAATTACAACCAATCCAATACTACCCAACAAACCAGCTAAGGTAGCATTGGGGGCATTGCGTAAAGGACCTAATCTATGGAAAGGTCCAAATAGTAAATAACCATGAGCCATACCGACTTCCAAACCGCGTCTAAAAGGATTTAGACCGGGGCGATAAGCTGGTAAGTTGCTAATAAACCACTTCACCAAGGGAGCGGAATTGATGGGGGTTTCTAGATCGCCTTTTTGTGGATCACGTGCTACTGCTGCCATAACTTTTCGATTCCTTGGATCACTAGGTGGGTTTTTGATGAGCTTACTGGTTGAGTCATGTTGTTTGCTCGCTTTTAAATGAGAAAGATGGCATTTTTCATAAAAATTAATTTTGCCACTTTCTCATTTAGAAAAGTATGAAACCCGGAAACAGTGGACAACATGACGAGTTTCATACATTAGTGAAGATTGCTAATTTGAGTGATATTTTCACCTAACTAGGTTTGATAACTCAATGAGACAATCTACAAGCATAAGCTAATTTACTTAGCTTTTGTAAACCGGATTTTCAACCTATAGGGGGTGGAAAAGGAGGTCAGGGAAGAAGCGATTAAATTCAATCAAAATCCCGGCTGTGATTGTCAACCAGATAGTTGCTGCAACGGGAGCAGTGGAAATGAATGTAATCAAGTAGTTGGTTTCGTTACCTTTTTCAGCCATGAATTTAGTCTCCAGAATGAGTGATTGAAAACAAATGAATTAACGTGGCGAAACGGTAATTTCTGAATCCTTCGCGGTTAATTCGCCGGAGAGCAATTCCTTGATTGCTGCTGCGGGCCAAGCAAAACCGGAGGTGATGATAGGTAGAGCAATACCCAAATCAATTTGGATTTCTTTTTGCTCCGCATCTGATCCTGTTTTGATTGCTTGGAGATAAGCACGGCCTACCCAACCAATCCAACCAGCAATGTAGAGGAAGAGAATACTAGGGATTAAAAAATCACCAGCATGATCAAGACTGCCATCTACAATCAAGTGAGGATAACCTTCAGGGCCACAGAGCGCCTGAGAATAACGTTCAAACCGCTTTTTGCCAGATTCGGGGTCAGTGGTGGTGTTGCGGGCATTTAGTGCTAGCTCTTGAAAGGCGGGAGAGTCTTTACAAGGAACAAGGTTTGCGCCTAGTGCATTAGCTTCAGGAGCAAAATTGAACCAAAGAGTCATCACCAAAAGCAAAGCAAACAATCGTCTCATGGAGTTGTTTCCTTTTATTACAAAACGAGAAGTTTCTTGTACAAAACGAAGCGGCTTGTACAGTCTTTATTTTAGATAACTAGGAAGTTATCATACTCTTGGCTGGGAACTGAGTAAAGTTTAAGTCAACAAAAGTTAAAGCTTCTCAATCAAAAGATAGGGAAGCAGGGTAGGAAGCAGAGGGGCAGGGGGCAGGGGGAGATATGAGAGAATGTATATTGCCAACTACCAATTACCAATTACCAATTACCAATTACCAATTACCAATTACCAATTACCCATTACCCATTCTATGACAACCGTTCTAGCCATTGAAACCAGTTGTGATGAAACTGCTGTTGCAATTATTAAGAATCGTGAAGTGTGTAGCAGTATTGTTGCTTCACAAATTTCTATTCATCAACAATATGGTGGGGTAGTACCAGAGGTGGCCTCACGTCAGCATTTAGAAACCCTGAATTATGAAATAGAGCAAGCAATGGAGTCTAGTCATCTAGATTGGAGTCAGATTGATGGGGTAGCTGCCACCTGTGCGCCTGGACTAGTAGGAGCGTTGCTGGTAGGATTAACGGCTGCCAAAACCCTGGCAATTGTCCATGATTTGCCTTTTTTGGGAGTGCATCACCTGGAAGGTCATATTTACGCGACTTACTTGAGCGAGCCAAGTTTAAATCCTCCCTTTCTTAGCTTACTCGTTTCCGGCGGTCATACAAGCTTGATTTATGTGAAAGATTATGGTATATACGAAACCCTGGGAGAAACCCGTGATGATGCGGCGGGTGAGGCTTTTGACAAGGTGGCGCGGTTGTTGAAACTGGGTTATCCCGGTGGACCAATAATTGACAAACTGGCACAAACTGGCAATCCCCAAGCCTTTGCATTACCGGAGGGCAAAATTTCTTTACCGGGTGGGGGTTATCATCCCTACGATTGTAGTTTTAGCGGATTAAAGACAGCGGTATTACGTTTAGTGCAGCAGTTGGAGAAAGAGGGTAAAGAAGTACCAATAGCCAATGTAGTGGCTAGTTTCCAGGATACTATAGCGCGATCGCTGACCAAAAGAGCGATCGCCTGCGCTCGGAACTATGGATTAGATACCATTACTGTAGGTGGTGGTGTAGCAGCTAATAGTGGGCTGAGAAAGCATTTACAAGCAGCAGCCAGTAAACATAACTTGCGGGTTCTATTCCCCCCCCTAAAATTTTGCACCGACAATGCCGCCATGATTGGCTGTGCAGCCGTCGAACACCTATTACGTGGCAGAACTTCTCCACTCACATTAGGAGTCCATTCCCGGCTCTCACTGAACCAAGTCATGCAGTTATACGAAAATTAATTCAGGAGTATGGCTAACGCCACGCTTCGCTATCAGGAATTCAGGAGGAAGAAAGAAGAAAGAAGAAGGAAGAAGGAAGAAAGACAGTTACCAATGACAACTGACAACTGACAACTGTACGGGCGAAGCATTTGGAGAACTATTTTTGGCAATGACCGATAATTTATCTTCCAAATGCTTCGCCCCTACTAACAACTAACAACTGACAATTGACCGAATATGTTCAGCTACGGCTTCTGGCTGCTCTAACATAGCTAGATGTCCACAATCAGGAATTTCAATCACATTATCGCCAACGGATTGGAAAAGCCAATGAAAACTTGCTAAATGGCGGATATATTTGGGTTCAATCACCTTATCGTCAGCGCCAGCTAAAAAATAGACTGGCTGCTTTAATTTTGAGACTAATTTGGGTAAACAGTTAATTTCTGCTTCCGTAGTCGAGTCAAAAAGAGTTCCCAAAGCAGCTTCTGAATCAGCAACAATAAAATCAATCAGTCGTTGACGCGCCCAATATCGGTCTAAAGGATGTAATACACTAGCTTTAGTAAACAACAAATCAATCAAAGGCATTTGTGAAAGCCAACGAGGACGGACTTGTAAAAATTTTTGCCCAGCCGCACGAAATTGCTCAAACGCTTCTTTAAGATAAATCCCACCGCCTGCATTAATACAAATTACACCTTTAACACAATTAGGTAATTGAGTCGCTGTCCATAGAGCAATAGTGCCACCCAAAGAATGACCAATTAGCCAAGCACTAGAAATATTCAGGTGTTGGAGAAGCACAGCCAAATCCCGAGCATAAGCAGATGGAGAGTACATAGAATCCAAAGACAAACTAACCATACTAGAGTCTGTAGCAGTCAGTTCTATATCTGATGTCACCTGGGACTGTGATTCACCAAACCCTCGCAAATCGTAAGATAAACACTGTAAATCTACCGATAGACGAGAAATCACAGGTTGCCAATATACGCTACTATTTAGCCAACTGTGGATAAATACTAAAGTATGGGGGCATGATGTGGGAGCAGTTAGCTCATAAGTATGTGGAACGCCTAATATTTCTATTGTTGCCATAATTAAATATCGTCCCCTCAATAGTGGGTGCGACTCAATACAGGTTTTTGGTAGTGCGGGCATCTTGCCCGCGTGAGCGAGACGCTCACACTACAGTTCATCATTGTCTGTTTATAAAAGCAGCAGCGGGTAAAATTGTCACTCAAGCGGGAAAGATACTTGAATTTCGGAAAATTTTTGCCTTTGGGTGAGTTTTATGGAGTAGTGTGAAAACAAAATGCTAGAGTTGAGAGTGATTGGGAAGAAACACCTGATAACTAGCTGTGAGTATTACAAATCGCTAAAACACCTAGAATATTTCTAGTGGATTGGCAAGCAATGATCATAGTGATGTTAAATGTGAATCAACACTTTTAAAAAGTGGAAACCAATTTTAGTCATACTACCCGAACTGCATTGGCATGGGTTTTTGGAAAACTTGGTTTAGCACTCCTGAATCTTTAGCGGCAAATAAAAACACTGCTGTTAATGAGCATACAGCGGAAGTTGATGGTAATTCTAGTGTAGGTAAGGATCAAATCGTTTTCAGTACGGAAAGAGATATTGACCTTTATGAACTCGAAGAACTCTGTGATGCAGTTGGCTGGTCACGTCGCCCCCTGAGAAAAGTAAAAAAAGCTATTGAGCATAGTTTTCTCGTGGCCTCTATGTGGCAAGTACGAGGAAATAAAAAGCGTTTGATTGGTTTTGCCCGTGCTACCTCAGATCATGCTTTTAATGCCACTATTTGGGATGTAGTCGTTCATCCTGATTTTCAAAGTAGAGGTCTAGGTAAGGCATTAATGAAATATGTCCTCAAAAAACTTAGGAATGAGGAAATTAGTAATGTCACTCTTTTTGCTGACCCTCATGTTGTAGATTTCTATAAGACGATGGGCTTTATGTCAGATCCTGAAGGTATAAAAGGAATGTTTTGGTATCCTCAGTGATAAACGTGGCTGGGGTTTGGGGATTAGGGAACTAAGTATATTTCCCTAAATCTGATTTTTCTGGATTATTGGGTTTGCATTTATTCTTTTTTGTGATATGATAGTCGGGATAAACCAAAAAAACATAATTTGATTTATGTGGAACTTGGTTTCTGTGACTTTACGGGATGTAGCGCAGCTTGGTAGCGCGCCTGCTTTGGGAGCAGGATGCCGCAGGTTCGAATCCTGTCATCCCGATTTGTAAGTGGTTATATTGGTAATTGCGATAATACAGCGGCACAGCGTTTTTTAATTGATATCTCCACTGTCTAAACTGTGATTTTTAGGATTTTGATGATTTTTAGGATTTTTATTTGATGGACTATCATATCTTTCCTACATCATAATTCAGGTAATATCCAAAAGTCCTTACATCCCAAAAAATCAGACTTCACACAAAATCCTGTCAATCCTTTAATCGGTTCCTGATTCTGACAATGTATTTCGCGCAAAGACGCAAAGGAGCAAAGACGCAAAGAAGAGAAGGAAGAGATTTTCTTTTTCAGCCATTATAGGCGTTTAGCAAAAAATCAAATCATGTAAATCCTTACATCCTGGATATTATCTCGACTTCGCTCGATAACCACCTGATTCTGACAATTATGATTATAGGAAATGTTGGGTTTCGTTGCGTCAACCCAACCTACTAGCTAACGCACTGTAATTTATGTTGTGTAAGTGCGTACCGTTATAGGTTAAAATATGGGTGTTTATATGCCTGAAATTTAAGTATTACGATAAACACACCAATATCTATGAATAACAGACCTGGAATTATTCTCAAAAAACCCGTTGCGCTGGGACAAAGAGAGATTAATGTGAATTGGCGGGATTTTGGGGTGGGAATAATCAAGGTTGGGGCAAATGCGGTTACTGGTAATATTGGTAATTTGCCTGAAAATATTGTTGATATTGGTGCGGCTATTGGAGTAGCACAAGAACCGGGAGAAATTGCTTGGTTGTTAATTTGTTCGGCTTTAACACAGGCAATGGTTAATGTGATAGGAGATAATCAAGATTTACTACAGGAAGCAAATCAGGGGAAAGAAGTCAAAGAGGATAAACTGCGGGAAATTTTGGAACAGCTTTTCAATCAGTGTTTAGAAAGATTGGAAATTGAAGAAATTCCTATTTATCAAGATTTTTTTGAATGTCCCCAAAATTTTGCCGTTGTTGCAGAAATTAAAACCCCTTTTTCTGAATGGCTACAAGCAGAATTTAATCTCAAGCCAGCACCAGCAGAAACAATTAGTAATCGCTTGCCTAATGAATTTTTGTATGCTGTATATTCAGAATTTGATCAACATTCTGATAAGTATGCCAAGTTGCAAACAGCATTAGATAATCCTTTTAGTAAAGCTGTTGAAAAAGAAGCTAAAAAGGAACTTTCATGGCGGCGTTATTCGGCATGGCTGCAAAAACAAGTAGAAGAAAGAATGTTTGATGAAGCATTTGGACTGAAACAGGTTTATGTTCCTCTCCGGGCTTTTTATGAGGAGAAAATAGAAAGTGATGATGATGATTTTGGTGTCTCTAATAGAAGATATCAAGCAGTAGAGAAGAATGTAAAACGGTATGTGATTAATTTACAAGATGAACTACAAACTTGGTTAGATAAGGCTGATAAAACCGATGCCATGCGTGTGATTAGTGGTGGTCCTGGTAGCGGTAAATCTTCTTTTGCGAAAATGTTGTCAGCGACATTGGCAGAAACAGGAAAAATACCAGTTTTATTTATTCCTTTGCATTTGTTTAATCCAGAGGCTGATGTAGTTGAGGCAATTGGTAAATTTATTGAATCAATGCGCGATATGCCTTTGCCAGCTAATCCTTTGAAACGAGAAAATGAAGTTGATAAATTATTGATTATTTTTGATGGGCTGGATGAGTTGGCAATGCAGGGAGAAATGGCGGAAAGAGTTGCCCAAAAGTTTATTAGTGAAGTAAGAAGATTAGTTGATTTATCTAATCAGAGTAAAACTCATTTATTAGCTTTAATTGGTGGACGAGAAATAGTAGTTCAAAGAAATGAAAGTGAATTTCGTAAATTTAAGCAGATTCTTCATATTTTACCTTATTTTGTAGATCAAGAAGAAATAGAAAACAGGAATTTTATTGATGATAATAAGTTATTACAAATAGACCAAAGGCAGATTTGGTGGGAATATTATGGGAAAGCTAAGGGTTGTGGTTATGGTAAATTACCAGATGAGTTAGATAGAGGGAATTTAAGAGAAATTACTGCTCAACCTTTGCTGAATTATCTTGTGGCTTTAAGTTATGAAAAGAATACAGTTAAATTCACAGAAAATAGCAATCTGAATGAAATTTATGCAGATTTAATTAGCAAAGTTTATCAACGAGTTTGGGGAAAGAATCACAATCCCCAAATTCAGGGAGTGAAAGAACAAGATTTTGTTCGCATTTTAGAAAGTATTGCCATTGCGGCTTGGCATGGTGGAGATATTAGAATTACAACTTTGTCAGAAATTGAAAAATATTGTGATAGCAAGATTATAGACCGGATTTTAAATATTTTTAATCAAGATAAAAAAGCTAGTTTTACTCGGTTATTAACTGCTTTTTACTTTCGGCAACATGGAGTTAAAAACCGGGAAGAGACTTTTGAATTTACGCATAAAAGTTTTGGGGAATATTTAGCGGCTAAAGGTATTGTCCGGCAATTGAAGCTGATACATCAACAGTTACAACAAAATCAAGAAGATTCTGATTTAGGCTGGGACGAAAAACAAGCTTTAGAAAATTGGGCGAAAATCTGCGGTTTAACGGCAATGGATAAGTATATTTTTAAGTTTATTGTTGATGAAATTCGTTGGCAAAAAGATAATTATAATGTTGATATTGGTGCATGGCAGCAGACGATGTGTGACTTGATTAGCTATATGTTAAAACATGGTATGCCAATGGAAAGATTAGCAATTAGCACTTTTCAAGAAGCAAATTGTCAAGCCAGGAATGGGGAGGAAGCATTGTTAGCGGTTTTGAATGCTTGTGCTAGGGTGACAGAGAAAGTTTCCCAAATTAAATGGCATTCTTCAGTTATTAACAATGTAGATGGAAAAGAAAAAGAATATTTTACAGATTTTGGTAATTTGATTTCTCGCTTGCGTGGACAAAGAGTTAATTATGATGATCTATTTTGTTTAAATTGTTTAAGTTTTTTAGATTTGCAGAACTGTATTCTCATTTCTCAAGATTTTTGTAAGGCGAATCTTCAAGGGGCGAATCTTCAAGGGGCGAATCTTGAATGGGCGAATCTTGAAGGGGCGAATCTTCAACGGGCGAATCTTCAATGGGCGAATCTTCAATGGGCGAATCTTCTAGGGGCGAATCTTCTAGGGGCGAATCTTCTAGGGGCGAATCTTCTAGGGGCGAATGTTACAGGAACAATTCTTGAAGGTAAAGATTTAACCGCATTGACTCAGAATGTAGATCAAGATTCTGAAGTTTTATGATGTTAATGAAGAGTCAGCAATGTTTGATTAGACATTGCCAGAAATTAAATAGATGTTTTCCATAACCCTTGTAGAGACGTTACATGGAACATCTCTACATTGTTTGCCACTATTTTAGGACTTACGCATTTTAACGAAACGTAGGGGTTTGAGATTGCTTCCTTACGTCGCAATGACAGTATTTGAAGTAGGTTTTGCTTAAGTCCAGAATACTCATGGATAAACTCTTTTTTTGTAGTTATTTATTCTGATGATTGAGATTCTTTTTCGAGTAAATTTTATAATTGTTCGATTAGTAAAGGAATATCATTATTAATTCCTTGCCATATTAATTTGAGCCTAACCTGAAAATATTCATGGGTAACAACATTTCGCATATCACCCATTAATCGCCAAGGAATTTCCGGGTAACGTTTCTTTATATCTTCAGGAATATGTTTAGAGGCTTCACCAATAATCATGTAGTCATAAAGCACGGCTTTGACGATAACCTTATTTTCGCAAAATGTTTCAAATGTCAGTCCTGCTGCACAGTCCCTAATTGTACAGGTGGAGTCAATAATATCCTGAATACGAACCAGCCAATTTCTAGAAGACATAGACAATATCCTCTAAAATTGGTTGGCGCAAATGTTCGCGTAAAGCATCTTTTGTTCCCATATCTACCGGACATTTTAATAAATCTTGAATATAGAGTTTAGCTTCAATAAACTGAAATAAACTCATTGATTCCGATAATTCTGCTAATAAATCCACATCACTATCAGAACGAGCTTCATTACGAGCAACAGAACCAAATAATTCCAGGGATTTTACTCCTAAATTTTGTAATTCTTGTTGATGTGTTCTGAGAATTTGTAATACTTCTTCACGGTTCATAATTTATTCATCCTCATTAATTTGAGCATTGAGTTTATTATCAGTCATTGTTAATTGATTTAACTCCCATTTGTGTAATTAAGGTGGTAAGAGAAACTTGTCTAATTTGAGCTAATTGAGTTAAATATTCCATGCGTTGAGCTTGATATTTTTCTACTTGTTCAGTTAATTCTAAAAGTTGTTCATATTCTGATTCCGTTAAGGTTTCTTGATGGCGTTTTTCTATCAATATTTGATATTGATGTTGTAATTCTAGAGGCAAATCTTGATTGATTTTGAGTAATAATTCAGATTCCTGTTTTGATAAATTAGGAGCAATTTTTTGAGCTTTAAATTGCAGCAGTGTCTCGATAAATTGATCTAGTTCTGGTTGACTTAATTGCTGGATAGCTTGAAGTAAATCTAATGGTGAGACTTCGATTTTAATAGTATTCATGATGTTTCTAATACTGCAGATTGTACTTTTCGATATATTGATTATAGCGACTGTAAATCGCCAAATAATGTTTGATTGTTTATTGTTTCCAAAAATCACAATCTAACATAGAATCTATGTCAGAAGAATATGGACATACATCGGGAAATGTAACTTGTGGATAATCTTTACGAACTCCTTTAATTGCTAGTCTCCAAGCTGTATTAAAAGATTCATCCCAGATATTTTTCAAACTTGGAGAATCTTCAAGTTCTAATTCTAATTGTCGTCGTTGTTCATTAATTGTTATTTCCCAACCCCGATAATTATCTGGTGAATTAACGTACAATCTTTTGAGTAAATGTTCTAGCAGAACCAAAAGTCGGCTTTTAAGTTCTTTTTTTTCTGATCTTCCCAAAGTCTCAATTTCCTCAATTAAATTTTCTAAATCTAGGTGGTCAAAATCTTTGGACTTGAGTTTATTAACTATATCTGTTGTCCACAGTAAAAAGTCACGCTCATAAAGAGAAACTTCCATAATATTCCTCATCTATTTTTTGTTAGTTCTTTGAATGTTATTTTACCTTTATCCTAACAAATCTAACAAATAATAACTTACATTTGCCAAACCGCTATGATTTTCACCTGAAAGAACCATTGTTCCATCATTTTTATGCACGTTCCCACAACTATCCAGATAACCAACTTTGACATCATAGGAATCATAAATATTCATGTCTGTTCCTAAACGACCTTTGTATGTGTTAAAAGTAGAATAAAAATTGCCAGTGTAAATTTTTCTTTCTTCACAATGACCCCGAAGTTGACCATTTACATAGAAGTTTTTACGATCATCATCAAACCAATAACTATCACATCATTAATTATACTTCTCAATCATGATTTGGTGGGCATTGCCCACCCTACAAAATACTTTGCCACTATTTTTCTAAATCCTTTATTTCCTTGGGAACTCCCGCTGTTAAAACCTCATTTCCATCTGCGGTAACTAAGACATCATCTTCAATACGAATCCCAATTCCTACCCAACGGGGGTCAATTTCTGGTTGATATTCTGCGGGTTTGGTATCCGGTACAATATAAAGTCCTGGTTCTATGGTTAGCACTTGGCCAGGTTGTAAGGTTTGGGGGTTTTCTCCATGTTGATAAACTCCCACATCATGAACATCTAAACCTAACCAATGACTGGTACGGTGCATATAAAAGGGTTTATATTTTTCTTCTTCTATTAATTTATCAATTTCTCCTTTGAGTAAACCTAGTTCGACTAATCCTTCTGTTAATATCCGCACGGCTGCATTATGAGGTGCATGGAAGGAATTACCCGGCTTTACTTCTGCTATTGCTTGTTTTTGTGCTGCTAATACAATTTCATATAATGCTTTTTGTTCTGGTGTGAATTTACCACTAACGGGAAAAGTCCGGGTAATATCAGAGTTGTAATAACCATAAGCGCAACCTGCATCAATCAAGAGTAAGTCATTGGCTTGCATTTGACAGTTGTTTTCGATGTAATGCAGTACGCAAGCATTTGTACCTGATGCGACAATGGAAGGATAGGCTGGTCCCATTCCCCCCCGTAAACGGAAAATATGTTCTATTTCGGCTTGGATTTCATATTCATAACGTCCTGGTGCGGTGGTTTTTAAAGCATGATTATGAGCTTCTACGGCAATTTCTACGGCTTGACGCATTAGGTCTAATTCTGTTTTGCTTTTATATAACCTCATATCGTTGAGGACAGTACCAGGGTCAGCAATGGATGTGGGGCCTGTACCACGTTTGGGATAGGTTCGGAGTAGGTTTTGATAATGTTGGAGAATTTTGTCGTTGAAATTGCGATCGCGTCCTAAATGATAATAGATACAATTGGCTCTTTCTAAATATTGGGGTAACTTTTCATCTAACTCCGCAATGGGGTAAGCTACATCTGCACCATAAAATTCCTTAGCTGCGTCTATTCCACAACGATAACCACTCCAAACTTCCTTTTCTCGGTCTTTGGGTTGGACAAATAAGATAAACCGATGTTCTGGATGATGTGGTGCTAATACTGCGACTGCTTGGGCTTCGTTAAAGCCAGTTAAGTAAAAGAAATCACTATCTTGACGATAAATATACTCGACATCGTTATGCATTACTGCCGTCGGCGCACTTCTAAAAATCGCTGTACCACTGCCTATTTTCGCCATTAACTGCTCACGACGTTGCCGATATTCTGTTTGCATAGTTGATTTATTGATAGTGTTGTTTTTGGCTTTAACAATTATAGACTACTGATAAATGTTGTCAGGAAAATTGTTAATTTTAGTTATTTTAACTAATTTTTAATTTCCTTGACAATCCATGAGGACTTTTAAGAATGAGATTGTCAAGAAAACAGGATTTCATTTTTAAATGATGACATTGATAAACAGAAAATAAAATATTTTTTTTGATTGTTTAGATATTACTTTCAAAAGTAAAAGTTAGTGTTGATGAACATTATGAAAATGTCTATAAATAATGACATTCAATAAAAATAATTAATCAAATGTTTGTCGTTTACAGAATCTTCATGAAAATCAAATTAAAAATGGATATTAATTAATCATAAAAACACATCATGTTTCAAGAAGTAAGTCAGTCAGGATTATATTCAAGCAACCTAGAAAATTCTGGATTAGTATCTCTCCAAAAATCAGAAGAATTAACAACATCGCTGAATACTCCTATGAGTAGCAGTTCTTCTGTTTCTCCATTAGCAGATCCATTAGTACCAACAAATCCATTACCTACATTGCCAATTGGAGGCAGTGCTAACCCCAATCCTAATCCTTATTTAACCAGTGCAGCCCTTGTTCCTGATTTTAATGGTGATGGTAAAACAGATAAACTTTGGGTAAATGCTCAAACTGGTGAAATTTTAGTTCGCTTGATGAACGGAACACAAGTTTTAGAACAAGCTTCTTTGGGTAAATATGACTTAAATACCTGGGACTATAAAACTGCTGATTTTAATAGCGATAATAAGACTGATTTCTTATTACGCAATAAAGCAACTGGTGAAAATGTAATTGTGCTAATGAATGGTGCAAAAGTCTCTAGTTTCCTAGCTTTAGATCGAGTTGATCCAGGTTTTACTGCTAGTATTGGCGATTTCAATGGCGATCGCAAAACTGACATTTTCTGGAACAATGCCACTACTGGTGAAAATGCTATTTGGCAAATGGATGGAACAACAGTAGTTAGTGCAACTGTTTTAGAAACTACAGCACCAGGATTGACTGCAACCATTGTTGATTTTGATGGTAATGGTAAGAGTGACATCTTCTGGCGCAATCCTACCACAGGTGCAAATACCGCTTGGTTTATGGATGGCAGCCAAGCCACCAAGTATGATCTTCAATCTCAAGATGCTTCCTGGACTTCTACTCTTGGTGATTTTAACGGCGACTTCAAAACTGACGTTCTGTGGCGCAATACCGCTACAGGCGAGAATAAGATTTGGACAATGAATGGCGTTTTTGTGACTGAAGGTACTGTCAGCACATTGGGTACAGATTGGACTGCAAGAATTGGCGATTTCAATGGCGACGGTAAAACTGACATCTTCTGGCACAATGCGGCTAGTGGGGCAAATACTGCTTGGTTGATGGATGGTACAACGGTAAGTTCTGAAGCTTTCTTACCTAGCAATACTCCTGGTTTGACAGCATCTTTAGGTGATTTCAATGGTGATGGTAAGACTGATATTTACTGGAGAGATCAACAAACATCCGCAGATAAAATCTGGACTATGAATGGAACTTTAGCGACTGAAACTCCTGTTTCTGATGCAGATAAGCTGACTCCAGAATGGTATACAGGTTGATTTGGTAATTGGTAATTGGTCTATTATCAATTTATTAAGACTTTCTGAACTTATATTCAGCGATCGCTTTCCTAGAAATCAAAGATAGCGATCGCTTTTTAGTAGCGGGTTAGAATTGATATCAAAACTTATAAGTCAAAACCTGAATTTCCGTATTTTCCGGCAAACTCTTAGAATTAATCGCTACAGAATCATTATTACTCCGGCGAACATTAACACCCTGCATCAAAGTCAGAAAATCATCTACTGGGGTAATATCACACTCTTTAGCATCAGCGGCTTGAGTGCGGTAATGGGTGGGAATGACTAACTTAGGATTTAAGACTTTAATAGTTTGCTTTGCTTCTTCGGGATTATAAGCTTTAGCACTTCCTCCCACTGGTATAAATAGCACGTCGGGGCGACCCATGAGGATTTTTTGTTCTAGGGTAATCGGTGCAGCAGAACCCCCTAAGTGCAGCAGATTAATTCCCCCTTGGTTCAATTTCCAAGCCACATTTTTCCCAAATCGTTTTCCACTATTACGATCATGGTCTGTGGTAATTCCCTGAAACTTAACGCCGCGAAACTCATAGACACCGGGCTGATAAACTAATTTGGGATTTCCTGGTATTTTGTCTATTGCCCCTTCATCCAACAATTGACTACTAATTAATACCAAATCTGATGCAACTTTTGGGGGACGATATTTAGCTGTACAGCCTAAAGTAGTAAAGGGATTGATGAGAATTTTGACATTACCATTGGTTAATAAAAAGCAAGTATGTCCTAACCACTGAATTGATACACCACTAGATTGAGCATTTACTGGAACTGGATCAACCAAATTAGTCACTACAGCCGTCACTAAACCCGCCCCAGTATAGCCTATCAATTGTCGTCGTTTCATAAAATACTCGCTTTACAAAGTTCGCAGAAAATTTCTCAGTAATTCCTTACCCAAAGCAGTTAGGACACTCTCTGGATGAAATTGGACTCCTTGAATGTGAGGATAGTTCCGGTGTCTCACGCCCATAATTGTGCCATCTTCTACCCAAGCCGTAATTTCCAATACTTCTGGGCAAGTTTCGCGCTCAATAACTAAACTATGATATCTGGTAGCGGTTAAAGGATTTTCTAAACCTTGAAAAATTCCTATGCCTGTGTGCGATACCAAAGAGGTTTTTCCGTGCATCAATTCTGGGGCGGAAACAATTTTACCTCCGAAAACCTGGCCAATACTTTGATGTCCTAAGCACACGCCTAGAATTGGGAGTTTATCTCCTAATTGGGCGATCGCATTCAGGGAAACTCCCGCATCATCTGGACGACCAGGACCAGGGGAAATCACCACTGCATCGGGGTTTAATGTCCTAATCTCATCTATAGTAATCTTATCGTTTCGCACCACTTGCAGGTCATTAGCAACTGGGAAATCTACTGCTAATTCTCCCAGATATTGTACTAAGTTATACGTAAAACTATCGTAATTATCAATGACTAATATCACAATTTTTACCTAATTTCATTTAAAAATATCAAAGATGTTCCCTGAAAACGTCTCTACTATTCACAATCTACCATTTAGAAAGTAGACAGAATTAATGTTGCTAAAGGAGGCAATATTAGTGTAGAGGCAACCAATAATGCGACTAAAGCTGAGACAAGTACAGCACCAGCAGCGCAGTCTTTAGCAACTTTGGCCAACTCATGATAAGACTGTTTTACCGTTAAATCTACAATTGACTCAATAGCAGTATTGACTAACTCTAAGGTTAAAACTAAACCGCTGGTAACAGCAATTATGGATACTTTCATTGTCTCTAACCGTAAAAATACACTTAAACCAATCGCTAAAGCGCAGACGGCTACATGAATCCGAAAATTCCGTTGGGTCTGAAAAGCGTAAGTAATTCCAGCCCAAGCATACTTAAAACTAACAAATAAATTAGAGGCAATTTGCCAGGAAAGTTCCCTATCTTTGGACACAAGCGTTGGTAAGCTATTATTGGTTGGTGATGACGAAACTTTTGGGGACATAGAGAGAAGAATGTGGGGGATGCGGGGGGAGTGGGGGAGTTGGGGAAGATTAATATTTATGGTGTTTATTTATGGTTTTTATGATTCATTAACCAGCGTGATGGGTTATTGATCATAGTCACTAAACCAGATAAAACTTGATTATAATTACCATAAAGTTTACGTCCTGTTTCAATATCTAAATAATTACACTTAACTGTAAATTCTATCCATGTTTGAGTTTCAGCAGATTCAGCCTCACAATCATTTAATTTAGCAACAAAAGCAGCCTCATAACGACGTTTCCGCCAAGCTTCTGCCATATTCGCACAAACAGAACGAGAAGAACGACGAATTTGATCTGTTAGAGAATATCTTTCTTCAACAGGAAATCTTTTTGATAACTCAAAAATTTTCATTGCTGCTTCAAAAGCAATTTGATAAATTCCCAAATCTCTATAAAATTTAACCATTGATATTGAGTTTGATTCGTCTAAGTTACCAATCATCTTCTTTCTCACCTCCTTTACTCTTTTACTCTTCACTCCCTACTCCCTCTACCTCCCCTACTCCCTCTACCTCCCCTACTCCCTCTACCTTCCCTACTCCCTCTACCTCCCCCACCTAGATCAACTGTGAGGGCATTATAGGCTATTTTAAATATCTCAACTATAAAGTTATTACCAAAATTCGCAATTGTCACCATACATTTACGACTCTAAGTTAATAATAATACCTATTTTCTTCAGTAATACAACTTGTTCGGTTAACATTTCCATCAAACTCTCTTCGTCAGGATGATCCCAACCTAACAAGTGTAGTAAACCATGCGCCGTTAACCAAGCCAACTCTGTAGATAAGCTATGTTCCTGCTGTTCTGCCTGACGTTGTGCCGTGTCTATAGAGACAATTATATCACCTAAATACAAAGGCATAGAAACCAGCATTTCTTCGCTTTGTGGTAAATCGGCTTCTAGAGATGCAAAGGCTAAGACATCTGTGGGTTTATCCTGTTGACGATATTGGGAATTGAGAGTTTGAATTTCTGTATCGGTTGTCAACCGCAAACTGACTTCGTAACTAGGTGCAGTTGGTAAATAATCTTCAAGAATTTCTAACCATTGCTCAAACCAATTTTCCCAAGTTGCGGAAGGAATTGGGGAAGAGTCATCAAAGCAATTTTCTAAATATAACTCTACCTGTAGAGACACGAGTTTTCCTCTCTTAGCGGGTAAGATATGCTAAACCCACGAGGACAGATAATAGTCCTACAGCAGTTAAGGCAAAGTGTTTGAGGGAAGTGCCGCCTTTTCTGACCATGTTTCGCATGGCGAGTTTGACGTAGCTAGGTTGGGGTTCTGAATCTGGGGTTTTGTCCATAATTAATTGATCATCAATTCTTTTATCACTGTAACCGATTGTGGAGGAATGGGAGTTACACTTCTTAATTTTGTTTCGCGCAAAGACGCAAAGGAGCAAAGACGCAAAGGAAGAAAGGAAGAAAGGAGAAAATTTCTCCCTTCATTTTTGATTATGCGTCAACTATCTGGTTTTCTTGTCTGAGATAAGCCTGAATGAACATATCAAGTTCTCCATTCATGACATCGGTAATGGCTGTGGTTTCGATGTTTGTCCGCAGGTCTTTCACCATTTGGTAAGGGTGAAATACATAGTTACGGATTTGATTACCCCAGGAAGCTTCGACCATATCACCGCGAATTTCGGCAATTTCTTGGGCGCGTTGTTCTTTGGCAATGATTAATAGTTTGGCTTTGAGACGGGCGAGCGCTTTTTCTTTGTTTTGCAGTTGGGAACGTTCTTCTGTACACCGGACTGCTAGACCGGTGGGAAGGTGAACTATGCGGACTGCGGTTTCTACTTTGTTGACGTTTTGCCCACCTTTACCGCCAGAACGGGTGGTGCTAATGTCTAAATCTTTCTCTGGTATGTCTAATTTGACGGTGTTATCTATTTGCGGCATGACTTCGATGCCGGCAAAGCTGGTTTGCCGTTTGCCGTTAGCGTTGAAGGGGGAAATTCTCACGAGACGGTGAGTCCCCATTTCGGAACGTAAGTAACCATAGGCATAGCGTCCGGTGATTTCTAGGGTGACTGATTTGATTCCCGCTTCTTCACCTTTTGATTCTTCGGCTAGGGTGACTTTATAACTATGATCTTCTGCCCACCGGGTATACATCCGCATGAGCATAAATGCCCAGTCTTGTGCGTCTGTGCCACCAGCACCGGCGTTAATTGTCAGGACTGCGCCTTTATCGTCGTAAGTGCCGGAAAGGAGTTGTTGTAGTTCCCATTGGTCTAGGTCATGATTGAGTTTGCTAATGGTAGATTCCGCTTCTTGCAATAGTGCTGTGTCGGTTTCTAGTTCTAATAGCTCAACTACTACTCTGGTATCGTCTAAGTTGGCGTGCCATTTGTAATATTGATCTAAATGGGATTTTAGATCATTGAGTTCTTGCAGGGTGTTTTGTGCCTGGGTTTGGTCTTCCCAAAATTCTGTTTGGGCGGATATTTGTTCTAAGTCGTGAATTTTGGCTTTGAGTGCGGGTACGTCAAAGATAGTCCTGGGTTTTACCCAGGCGGCTAGACAATGTTTCGATTTCGCGTTTTAGTTCTAATACGTCCATAAGTGGTGTTGCTGATTAATTAAGATAATTTTTTCAGGCTTCGCCCCGCTTCGCTAACACGCAGAGGCGCAGAGGGGCAAAGAGAAGGAGTTTTCGGAATGGAATCATTTTATCCGAAATCAGGGATCAGAAGTTGATGGGGAATTTTGGAGTATTTTGGGCTTTTGTGCGAGCTTGTATGGCTTGTTGGTAGTCTGGTTTATATTCTATGGCTTTGTCGTAGGAGGCGATCGCTTGTTGGTATTGTTGCAAATTTAACCAAGCGTTACCTTTACTGTACCAACTTTCATAATGATTGGGTTTATAGCGAATAGCTTTATTATAGGATGCGATCGCTTCTTGATATTTTTGTAAGTTATATTGTGTATTCCCTAAATTATACCATACTAAATAATCATTGCTTTTTAAACTAATAGCTTTTTTATAAGATTCTATTGCTTCTCCATAGCGTTTAACTTGATGTAATGCCCAACCTCGATTATACCAAGCTTGATATTGTTGAGGATTGGTTTTAATTACTTGGGTAAAGGAATCAATTGCTTCTGGGTATCTACGTAATGTCATTAATATATTACTTCTTGATAACCAAGCTGCGGAGTTATTTTGATTATACTGCACGGCTTGATCATAAGCTTGTAAAGCAAATTCATAACGATTTAAATTAACCAAGCAATTACCTAAATTGTACCAAGCTGATTCATGATCAGGTTTTAATTCTACAGTTTTTTTGTAAGCTGTAATTGCTTCTTCATATTGTTTAAGATTTTGGAATGCTAATCCTTTTTTGTACCATAATTCAGGATTATCAGCTTGGAAATTAATTGCTTGTTCATAAGCTTTAATTGCATCATTATATTGGCTAATTTTTATAAAAATATCACCTTTAAGTTGCCAAACTTGGGGTTCATCATTTTTTAGTTGTAAAGCTTTATCTACAGTGGCAATTGCTTCTGAATAACGTTTGAGTCTGACTAAAACAAAACCTCGATTAGTCCAAGCTTCTAAATAATTGGGTTGAATTTGAATGGCTTGATCATAAGCTATTAAAGATTCTTGGTATTTCTTTAATTGAAATAATGCTTTACCTTGTCCATATAAAGCTTGAGGATAATCAGGTTTGATATCTATGGCTTTTTCGTAAGTTGCTAAAGCTTCTTGATAGCGTTGTAATTGAATGAGAGTATTACCCTGATTATATAATTCTATAGCGTTTTTACTATTCAGGCGATTGAGCATAAATATTGCGCCGAAACTACCAATACCTAAAATGAATATTCCTAATAGCAATTTCCAGAATATACCTTTTGTCTTTTGGGGATTTTTCACTTGATTTGGTAAAGTAGCAGGGGAAATAATTATTGTTCCCGATGTATTTTTATTTAATTCTTGCAAAGCTTGTAATGCTATTGTTGCTGAAGCATAACGTTGGCGAAAATCATAACAGATCATTTGATTTAAAAATTGGGCAAATTCTGGAGATACAGTGGCGAAATTTTGCCAAATAATTTCATTAGTTTCGACATCTTTCTCTAATTGATCTGGTGATAATCCTGTTAAAGCTTGAATAGCAATAATTCCCAAAGCATAGATATCACTGCTAAATTTTGGTGTTCCTTGTGCTTGTTCTCCAGGAGTATAACCGGGTGTACCAATAGCAACAGTAGATTTGGTAATGTCTGGAGAATTTACTAATTTTGTCGTAATTTGTTTGACTGCACCAAAATCAATTAAAATTAATTTATTATCTTGTTCTCGTCTGAGAATATTCCGAGGATTGACATCACGATGAATTACCTTTTGTTGATGGACAAAATCCAAAATTTCTAAAATTTCTTGTAATAAAGACATTACCTGATTTTGAGTAAAGATGACACCAGGTTTGAATTCTTGACTGAGATCATTACCAATAATTAGTTCCTGAACCAGATAAAATTCGGCATTTTCTTCAAAGTAGGCTAAAAGTTGCGGAATGCGATCATGATTTCCTAATTTATATAAAACTTGGGCTTCTGTGTCAAATAACCTCCGAGCTATTTCTAAAGTGGTAATATCAGTAGATTGAGGTTTGAGTTTCTTGACTACACACTGGGGTGAGCCTGGTAATTGAGTATCATTAGCAACATAAGTTTCACCAAATCCGCCACCTCCCAGGTAATTGGTGATTTGGTATCTGCCTACAAGGGTGTTTCCTAGCATTTCCTGAGCCTATTTGAATATTGTGTTACATTATGATAATCTTGCCACACAAAAATGAGGAGATGGGAAAAAATATTAATTAGTAGTTAAAAATTAGTAATTCAAATGTTAAAATCAAGATGATTCCTATAGATGATAATATTCGCAGTTGGCAAAAGCCTATTATTAATTATTGGTTGATTGGCATTAATGTAGTCATATTTCTCTGGGAAATAAAATTAGAGTGGAGTAATGAATTAGGAAATTTAATTAATAATTGGGGAATTATTCCATCTCAAATAAATATCTCAATTGCTAACGCTTTTTTTTACAATTCTGCGGCTTGGGTAATTGTATTTTGGCGGCTACTTTCTTTACCTGTATCCCTGTTTCTCCATGGCAGTTTTAGCCAAATCTTAGGAAATATGCTGTTTTTGTGGGTATTTGGAAAAACGGTGGAAAGTATTTTAGGACATAAACAATATTTACTACTTTATTTAACTGCTGGCTTTTTTTGTGGCATAGTTCAAATTATTTTATCCTCCGATTTAACAATACCAATTATCGGTGCTAATGGAGCTATTGCATCTATTTTAGGTGCATATCTGATCAAGTTTCCCCAGGCAAAAATATATTCGGTTTTGACTTTATTGGTTTTGTATATCCCTGTGGAAGTTCCAGCTATTTTATATTTATTTTGGTGGTTTATCCAGCAGTCATTTTATGGCATAGGGAGTTTAAATATGACGGGTGGTAGTTCCTTCTCTAGTGTGAGTTATTGGGGACAATTTGCGGCTTTAGTGACGGGTGCGGCTTTTATGAAAATTAGACAAAGACTTTAGGTTATTGTGATTTTTATGTGAAGCTGCACAGAATCATCCAATCCATCAATTCATCCGAATTTATCTGCGTTTATTTGCGTTCATCTGCGTTTAATAATTCTTGATATCTTATTCCATATCTTAATTTGGTATAAGGAAGTAAAATGGGGTAGTTCATATTGGAATTTTAAATTAACTTCAATGTCTGTAGTTTCTAGCATTACTGTTAAAGTTCCCGCGACGACGGCGAATTTGGGACCAGGGTTTGATTGTATAGGTGCAGCTTTAAAGCTGTATAACGAATTTAAGTTTACTATTCTTGATGCAGGTGAGTTAATTATTCAAGTCTCTGGTTCGGAAGCCGCAAAGGTACAAACTGATGAGAGTAATCTTTTATATCAGGCGTTTGTCAAGTTATACCAATATATAGAAAAAACACCACCAGTGGTGAAAATAGAAATTAATTTGGGTGTACCTTTAGCACGAGGTTTGGGTAGTTCTGCGACTGCTATTGTTGGGGGGTTAGTTGCTGCCAATGAGTTGGCTGGTTCACCGTTGTCTGAGTTACAGGTAATGGAATTAGCGATCGCCATGGAAGGACATCCTGATAATGTAGTACCAGCGTTATTAGGTGGTTGTCGTCTGGCTGCTACCAGCAAAAAAGGTTGGGAAATTTGTGATATTCTCTGGCATCGAGATATAGTTGCAGTCGTAGCAATTCCTGATTTTGAGTTATCAACCTCAGAAGCGCGAAAGGTTGTCCCCACAGAAGTCAGTCGTGCTGATGCAATTTTCAATATTTCTCATTTGGGTTTATTGTTGCGCGGTTTAGCAACTAATCGAGAAGAATGGTTAATAGCCGCCTTGCAAGATAAATTACATCAACCTTATCGCCAAGCTTTAATTCCTGGTTATGATACTGTGAATGCGGCTGCTGTGGCTGCTGGTGCTTATGGCATGGTAATTAGTGGTGCAGGCCCCACACTTTTGGCTTTAGTAGATATAAGTTATGCCAAATCCGTAGAAACAGCAATGGCAAATGCCTGGACTGCAATGGGTCTGAACTCAATTGTGCGATCGCTTACCTTAGATCGGCAAGGGACAAGTATAGTTCATACTTAATCTAATTTAGAGAAATCTGCATAAAAAATAGCGATTTCTCTGAATTGCTTGGCGATCGCACTATAACAATTAAATTAGTCAGGAGAAGACTAAAATTAGAATTATGGGTAAAAATCAGGAAACCCGCAAAAAACTAAAAGGACAACATCAAGCCTTAGAAGAACATCTAGAAAAAATTGCCAAGGAAAAGGAAAAACCAACAGAAGGACAAGATCAAGGTTTAATTGCCCATTGGGAGAAAACAGTGGTAAATTGTCGCCAAAATATTGCGAAACTAGAAAGGAGATTAAGTAAATGATATCACTCTATAAAAATCCTTATGAACGATTAGAAATATTTCTGAATGAATATCAACCTCAGCTAGAAAAGGCAATTCAAGCAATTCAAGCCATCAAAAATACTGACCCCAATTCCGAAGAATTTTCCCAAGCACTTGCTGATCTTTATGCTTGTTCCACAGTCCTTGAACCCTATTCAGAAGGCATGGTAGAGGCAATTGATCAATTTACCGAAGATAGACCAGATGATTGAAAGTTGAAGGATTACAGCGGTTTCCGCTCTTATGAGGTACAAAGTTGAATCATGAAACTCTTGTAGTGCGGGCATCTTGCCCGCTAGATATGTACCTCATAACACCGGGAAGTGCTGTAGTATATTGTAAATTTTAGATTGGTTTTTTATTACCAATTACCAACTACTCATCATAAATATATGGAAAAAATCCAGTCAGAAATAGCAGCACTGAAATCTCAAATTCAAGCACTCCAACAAGAACGCGCTGCACTGACTAATCATCATGTAGAATCGGGCGAAAACGACTCACCCCTAGCCATAGTTGCAGCTTACCGTCGTCAAGCCAGAGAAAACGTCCAACTATCCGCCGAACTTAAAGGCATAGACGATGCCCTATATTACCTAGAAAAGCAAATACAACAAAGAAAAGCCCATCTCAATCGGTATTTGCCCATGTCTATCCGCATCTCCCAACAACAAGAACAGCTAGAAGAAGCCAAAAAAATTGCTCAAATTCATGCCGAACGAGTTAACGAACTAGCATTAGAACTAGCTAAAGAAATTAAACTGCTAAAAACCTGCGCTGATGAACTTAGTCCCATGTATTGGCAAGTTTACTACAAACCTTTCATCACAGGCTTTAAGACCATTTCTGTCCCTTTCGTAAGATCAGATGGAGAAGTATGGATGATTGTCAACCGTATTGTCTAAGAAACAGAGATAACTTTGATAAAAATTCAATTTATCCTCAAGCTGTTCATTATAACTAAAGACAGCGATATTAGTCGCTGTTTTTTTGTTGACGTTGCAAAAATTTACATTTAGAATGGACTCGCGGCATAATTTAGTAAGTATTTATGACTATCTGTCCTCCAAATTGGAAATCTTCATAAGAAATCGTTTACAGACGTAACGATTCCTTAATATAATGTAAACAAAAGCAAAACCAAAAACATATTGTCAACAGTGATGAATGCCATAGAAATTCCTTGGTTATCAGCCATAATCTTCCTGCCTTTAGTGGCAGCCCTCGCAATTCCCATCATTCCCGACAAAGAGGGTAAAACCGTCCGCTGGTACGGCTTGGGAGTGGCACTATTAGACTTTGCATTCATGACTTTTGCCCTGTGGCAGAGTTATGACTTTCAAAGTTCAGCCCTGCAAATGACAGAAAGCTATCCTTGGATACCCCAACTTGGCTTGAACTGGTCGCTAGGCATTGATGGTTTATCAATGCCCCTGATACTTCTAACGGGCTTCATTAACACACTCGCAGTATTCGCGGCTTGGAAAGTAACCACCAAGCCGCGTTTATTTTATGCGTTGATGTTGATTATGTACAGCGCTCAGTTAGGTGTATTCCTCTCCCAGGACTTGTTAATGTTCTTCTTGATGTGGGAAGTAGAGTTAGTACCCGTTTACTTACTAATTGCCATCTGGGGAGGCGCAAACCGCCGTTATGCAGCTACTAAATTTATTATCTATACCGCCGCAGCCTCTATATTTATACTGGTAGCTGGTTTTGCAATGGCTTTCTATGGTGATAACTTCACCTTCAACATGACCGAATTGGGAATGAAAGAATATCCCAAAGCTTTAGAACTAGCACTATATGCAGGTTTCTTAATCGCTTACGGTGTCAAACTACCAATTTTCCCGTTACATACATGGTTGCCTGATGCTCATGGTGAAGCATCTGCACCCGGTTCAATGATGTTAGCCGGTGTCTTGTTAAAGATGGGTGGTTATGCCCTAATTCGCTTCAACGTAGAGATGTTAACTGATGCTCATGTTGCCTTTGCGCCAGTTTTAGCGATTTTAGGTGTAGTTAATATTGTTTACGGCGCTTGTTGTGCCTTTGCTCAAACCAATCTCAAACGCCGTTTGGCCTACTCTTCAATTGCCCACATGGGGTTTGTGTTAATTGGCATTGCATCTTATACAGAAATCGGGATTAGCGGTGCTGTATTACAAATGGTTTCTCACGGTTTAATTGCTGCTAGTTTATTCTTCCTTTCTGGTGTAACTTACGAACGTACCCACACCTTAGTAATGGATAAAATGGGCGGTATAGCTAAAGTAATGCCCAGAACTTTCGCTCTCTTTACTATAGGTTCAATGGCTTCTCTGGCTTTACCCGGTATGAGTGGTTTTGTCGGTGAATTGATGGTGTTCTTAGGTTTTGCTACTAGCGATGTTTACAGTTCCAGCTTCAAAATTGTAGTCGTCTTTCTATCAGCAGTTGGCGTGATTTTGACACCCATTTATTTGCTTTCCATGTTGCGTCAAGTTTTCTACGGTAATCAACATCAAGACTTACATTTAGATGCTGTAGTTCTTGATATTAAGCCTCGTGAATTGTTTATCACCGCTTGCTTGTTAATTCCCATCATTGGTATTGGTTTTTATCCTAAGATGATCACACAAGCTTATGATGTGAAAACAGTGGAAGTTGCGGCTCATGCTCGTCAAGTCTTACCAATTATCGCTCGTCAACAACCTACAAATTTGTACTCGCAAATTTTCACCGCACCAACATTAGCTAATTCTGAAATAGTGAATATAGTTGAGTAATTATCAAGCCCAAAAAGACGCTGTAGTAAATCTTAAATTAAAAGGGGATAAGATCCCCGACTTCTTGAAGAGGCCGGGGATCTCTTTTAGGTATTACTGATATAAACCTTCATTCCATGCAATAATAAACCTAATCCCCATCCTAATATGGGATAAATTGCCCAAAAATATCCAGGACTTACCACCAGATTTAACAGCACTAAAAAACCATTAATTGCCAGAAAAGCAAATAGGTGTGATTTGAAACCTTTCCGTTGTTGACTATTAGACATTTGCTCTTGTTTCACTTCTATATTATTTTTTAACCATTCTTGTTCCGCAGCTTGTAGCGACTCTGAAGAAACACCTAATTCTGAGGCTATTTCTATAATTTGTTCTCTTGTATATTCTCCCTGTTGCTTTCGTCTAAAAGCTACTTCAAGAATCTGCTGCATTTCCTCTGAGTTGTAAGTCATTATCAATACCTAAAATGGTAAAAAATACTTTTGAGAGTTACTTTTGAAACGGTAGCTACACAATCATTAAAAATATATGTGCCTACGAATTGCGTAGAAACACATTTTATATCTGAAAAATAATTGATGTCGTAATTAACAGCACAAATATAGATGAAATTAAAATTAAAAAATAAATCATTCCTTAGATAGTGTTTTTTAAGCTATTTCTGAGAAAAAATGAAGTTTATAATACTACAATTATAATTTTATTTATACTTTTAACAAGTATAAAATATTCAAAAATTGAAAATCTGATCAGAAGTAAATGTATTTATGAATTTATTTATACAAAAGTACCCTCCTAAACTATTCCACTTCATCATTGATATCTGAATACTTCTCCACTATCACTAATTCGGTATTATCTTCTGCATAATTACCCCATTTATCTAACACGTCTTTAACCAATATTTCTTGCACCCAAATTCTGACAACAACCGTTAAAGGAAGTGCTAAAAATAATCCTAAAAATCCAAAAAATGTCACAAAAAATAACTGAGAAATTAAAGTAACTGCTGGTAGTAAAGATACTTGATGTGCCATAACTACAGGTGTGATAAAATTGCTCTCAGCCTGTTGAATAAAAAAGTAGAGAACAAAAACAGCAACAGCTTTCCAGGGATTATCCAAAAGAGCGATCGCCATTGCCGGTACTACACTCATAGTCGGACCCAAATTAGGAATTAAATTCATAAATCCCGCTAACACCCCCAAAGCCAATGCAGCCTTCACCCCTAAGATTGATAAGCCCACCAAACTCATCAACCCAACTACAAAAACTCCAATAGAAGCACCAGTCACCCATCCTTCTAAAGAAACTTCGCACTGTTCTAAAATTCCCATCACCCGTCGCCGATAAAAAGAGGGAAATATGCGAACAAATACTTTTTGATAAGCATCAGGATTAACTAAAAACATTCCTGTTAAAACCAGGACTAATAAAATTTTGAGAACAACTTCTAAAGATCCAGAAACAAAAGCAAAAGAGTTACCTAATAGGCGATTAAATAGCGGTTGAGCTTGTTCAATTAAACTATTTAGATCCGGTATATAAGGTAATAATTGTACAGGAATATGAGTTCTTTGGACATCAATCCAACTATTAAACCGCCCAAATCCTTGGGGAACTCGATAAGTGAGTTCATGAAATTGCTGGATAAAAGGGGGGACAATTAACCAGAAAAAACAGACAACACCCGCAAAGAAAATCCCTACAGCTAATAAAACTGATAATCCTCGTTTTATTCCTAAACTTTGAAAGCGTCGCGCGAGACGATTTAAAGTCGTCGCTAAAACAACCGCCGCAAATATTAGCAGCAAAACGTCCCTAAGTTGCCACAATATGTATAAAGATATAACTAAAGCAATTAAGCCTATCCATTGACCAAGATTCACAAGCAAGACTCCCAGCTTGGTAAAATGCCTTTTGATGACAATGCAGTTAGATTAGCTGATTTTAGCAACACGGACTATATTTTTTTTGTTAATTTTGCTTTTGTCTTGGTATTCGCCACAGTAGAACAGTTACCATAATTATAGTTGGTAACAAAACCATAATTAACACATTTGTCACCGTTGCTGGAATCCCTAAAAACGGAGCAGCATATTTAATTAATACCGATAGCAAAGTCGAAAGTAATAGCAGCTTCAGCAAAAATCCCAATTGATTTTCCATAACAGTGCGGGGAACACATAATTTTATAGGGTATATACCAAATAATAACTGAAAATAATAAATCTTTATCTCGTTCCTAGTAGTTTGTCAAGATAAAAATGATGGACTGTAGTGTGAGTGTCTCGCTCACGCGGGCAAGATTTTTATGGCATTATTTTCCTTTTTTGTTAAAGGTGAATTTAGCTGTTGAAAAAAAGGTGTAATCATAGAAGCATCTCTAGCACGAATTTCTATAAGAGGATGTTTTAAAAGTGGTATTGCGTAATTTTCATCACATTGCTACCCCCCTTAGTCCCCCCTTGTAAAGGGGGGAAACAATAAAAATCCAGTTCCCTCCCCTTTACAAGGGGAGGGTTAGGGTGGGGTAAAAAATATTTGATACATCAACCATAACTTTTCA
>NZ_JAQMTJ010000268.1:0-2934 GCF_028330815.1 Dolichospermum lemmermannii CS-548 | reverse complement strand
ATTACTATCCTGTTACTACTTTAATCCTGGATATCCTGATTCTGACAAATACAACTTTCATCACCAAACAAACCATCTATAAACTACTATCCTGTTAATCCTTTAATCCTGGTTATCCTGATTCAGACAAATGGAATTTTCATCACCAAACAAACCATCTATAAACTACCATCCTGTACATCCTTTAATCCTGGTTATCCTGATTCAGACTTAATATTTTTCTGTAACCTTTAAATGTTACAGTTTACAAGTCTCGACGCGAGAGAAGACCAAACGCATCCCTCAAACCTAACCCAACCCCATACTCTTACCTCACCAAATACCATATCCACATCTCTAAAGGGGAGGTGACCTTCTGGTGCTTTCTTGTCAAAAGTAATATCTTTGTAGTACAACCAGTCCCCTCCTTTTCTCCATCCTACCTTGTCCCCGAACTTCTCCCATATTTCCCTATCATATTTTCTCGTTCCACCAAAACCTTGATAAATTCGTTTCTGCACAGAAAAACCAAACTTGCCACCACTGTATTTTACCCACAACTGGTCAATGGTACGAAGGTCTGCACAGGGAAAATTATCAATACTTCCTTCATCTAACCAACCTACCTTTTCCCGCTTCACAACTGCTAACATTACCCGTTTTGTTTCCTCGTCTGCTTCTTTCCATTTTCCTTGTGCGAGGTAGTCACGCAGTTTCCTGTAGTCCATTCCACAGGATGATTTTAGTTCCCCCTCCTCCCTTGCGGGGAGGGGGTTAGGGGGTGGAGTTCTTACTTCGCTTGCGAGGGGGTTAGGGGGTGGGGTTCTTACCAAACCCAAATTTTCCCGAAACTTCAACACCGTCGGAGTGCGGTTTTCCGGTTCTATTTCCATCCCTGCTAAAATAGCATCATTCACCCTCTGACTAATGCCAGAATTATAATGTCTTGGCGCTGGTAAAGGTTCATCATCATATTTCCGGTTTTGTGCGGGTACGGGACTAAATTCACCCTCTTTGTTGAGTCCGTCAGCCGTCAGCAGATAATATAAAGTAGCAGCTAAAGCATAAACATCGGTATGGGGTCCAAAACTCCCTTTGCGACGATATTGTTCAATAGGTGCATAACCTTCTGTTAAGGAAGCTGTCATGCTTTTAGTAGCAATACTGCGAGTTAAACCAAAATCAATTAAAACCGCTTCTTGTTTATTTTGACGTAAAAGAATATTTGCAGGTTTAATGTCCCGGTGTAAACTACCTTTAGCGTGAATATATTCTAAAGCCTGACCAATTTGATCTATATATAATAGTGCTTCGCTTTCGGTAAGTTGTCCCTTTTGTCGAAGATATTGAAATAAAGTTACTCCATCAATATATTCCATTACCACGCCAAAAAGCTCACCGGCTTGAATGACTTCATAAACTTTGAGAATATGCTGATGATCAAAACCTTTAATTGTCAAGGCTTCGTTAATAAACTTAACCTGTTGTTCGGCAAAGTCCTCTTGCAATTGCATTTGCTGATTGAGGGTTTTAATGGCGTATAATTTCCCCGTGCTGGGTTCTAAGGCTTTGTAGGTAGTTCCAAAACCACCGCTACCCAAGGGTTTACCCTGAATGATAAATCTACCGTTATTAATTTGTTGCCCTGGTTGCCAAATAATCATACCCTTGATAGTAGATACGGTGGAGATGAATCTAATTATATCATTGCGTTGTGTTAGATCCCCGACTTCTTCAAGAAGTCGGGGATCTGGGATGTTATAATATTAACTATTTTTCCCAGTAATTGATAGTCCTTCTACTATCAGAGATGGTGTATAACAAGAACCATTCCAATCTGCATCCCCACCCAGTTGCACCACTTGTTTCAGGGCTGTGTAGACATTCCCTGCTACCATCGTATCTTTTACCCTGCCAATTATTTGACCATTTTTGACCCGATAGCCCAAATCCACATTGATGGAAAAATCACCTGATAGTCCGCTACAACTACCTAGCATTTGATCGATAATTAAGCCATCATCCATCTTGCTAATTAAGTCTAAGAGGGAAAGATCACCAGGTTGAATTAGGAAGTTAAATAGCCCTGGTGTGGGATAACTACCTAAACCGGGACGAAAACCATTACCAGTGCTACCGTTGTTTAATTGTCGTCCAGTAGTGCGATCGCTATAAAAATTCCGTAAAATCCCATTTTCGATAAATACTAATGACTGGGTAGGTTGACCTTCATCATCAAAGGGACAGCTATAAGGTCCTGCTGCTGGATTTTGGTACAGGGTAAGGGTGGGGGCAATAACTGGTTTACCCAATCTATCAGCCCAGGGAGAAGCTTTTTCTAAAATGTGTTTACCATTCAAAGCTGATTGCACAGTTCCCCACAGCATATCTGCTGCTTTAGAAGTGAACAATACAGGACAGCGACCACTGGGACTAGGAATGTTATCTTTAGCCCAATTTAATCGCTGTAAAATTTGATTGGCTACTTTCTCTGGATTGAGTTGATCGCGTTGGGTTTGACCATCAGCAACACTGAGAAAATCATCACCTCTGACCCATTCTGCTGACATATAGCAGCTAAGAGTAGTGTCAGTGTGGTGAGAATTTAAACCCTTGCTGTTAATGAGTTTGGTATTTTCTATATCGCATTCCCAGTCACTATGACAAAGAATATCTGGATAGACATCACGAATTAGGGCGATCGCCTCCTTACCCCATTTAATCAACATTTCTACGGATACAGATGTGCCTAAATCGGGATAGGATGTCCCAGCATGAGTCCCTAATTCTACTATTTCTGGTGGATTTAATTGACTCACCTGAGTTCGATGTAAGAAAACCAGCTAAAAATGAGTATTCAAAAGGGTTAGAGGCTTTTCTGGAAAGAGCCTATATTCTCAATAAACATTAATTATTGAGAATTAATAGGAAACCAGCCTAGATTTAAGTAAATTT
>NZ_JAQMTJ010000267.1:0-56509 GCF_028330815.1 Dolichospermum lemmermannii CS-548 | reverse complement strand
GGGCGAAGCATTTGGAAGATAAATTATCGGTCATTGCCAAAAATATTTCTCCAAATGCTTCGCCCGTACAGTAGTCAGTAGTCAGTAGGGGCGAAGCATTTGGAAGATAAATTATCGATCATTGCCAAAAATAGTTCTCCAAATGCTTCGCCCGTACAGTTGTCCGTTGTCCGTTGTCCGTTGTCCGTTGTCAGTTGTTAAGAAGTTTCCTCCTGTTCCCTGTTCCCTGTTCCCTGTTCCCTGAGCTTATCTAGATTTTACATTTAGTTATGATATTAAGTTCCGTGACTCCAGTATGATAAGGATATAAAGAAATGTAATGCTAACAGATAAAGATGCTCACTATGTCTTGCAACTGAGAATTAGGGTATCGCTGTGAGCGTTATGATTTCGATTCAGATAAGAGTGGCTCTTGTGCTGGTACTCTTGTCAAAATGATTAATAAATTACACAAACAGCGCGGAGATTATGGCTCAATTTTCTGAATCAGCAGATGTTCCCGATATGGGTCGTCGTCAGTTTATGAACCTGCTCACTTTTGGGACTGTTACCGGGGTGGCGTTGGGTGCATTGTACCCTGTTGTTAGCTACTTTATTCCTCCTGCTAGCGGTGGTGCTGGTGGCGGTACAGTAGCCAAGAATGAATTGGGTAATGATGTTAGTGTTAGTCAATTTCTAGACAGCCATAATGTGGGCGGTCGCAGTTTGGTACAAGGACTCAAGGGAGATCCTACCTATATTGTAGTGGAAAGTAAAGAAGCGATCGCTGACTACGGGATTAATGCTATTTGTACCCACTTAGGTTGTGTTGTCCCTTGGAATGTGGCTGAAAATAAGTTTAAATGCCCTTGTCATGGTTCACAATATGACGCTACTGGTAAAGTAATTCGCGGTCCTGCACCAAAATCCTTGCCTCTAGCCCATGCCAAAGTGGCAGACGACAAAATTCTGTTAACACCTTGGACGGAAACCGATTTCCGCACTGGGGATGCCGCTTGGTGGGCTTAAATAGTGCAAAAGTTATTAGTCTCAAGTCAACAATCTAGGGCTTTTAATCAACTCTTGACTACTGACTACTGACCAATGACAACTGACAACTGACAACTAACCACTGACAAATGACTTTATAGAGATGAGAAATGCCCTTACACCTGCGAGGTTAACTCGCACTGCTAAAGCAATGGTTAATACATTGCTTATAGCGATCGCTACTGTGACTTTTTTCTTCACTAGCGATATAGCCGTCCCACAAACTGCTGCTGCCTATCCTTTCTGGGCGCAAGAAACCGCTCCTGCAACCCCCCGCGAAGCAACGGGTCGAATTGTTTGCGCTAACTGTCACCTAGCAGCTAAACCCACAGAAGTGGAAATTCCTCAATCTGTGCTTCCTGACACTGTATTTAAAGCCGTTGTCAAGATTCCCTACGATGCCACTGTGCAACAAGTGGGTGCTGATGGTTCTAAGGTGGGCTTAAATGTTGGTGCTGTATTAATGTTGCCTCAAGGCTTCAAGATTGCCCCAGAAGATCGCATTTCTGAAGAACTCAAGGCAGAAGTGGGTGATATGACATTCACTCCTTACAACGACAGTACAGATAATGTTGTCATTGTTGGTCCATTACCTGGTGAAGAATATCAAGAAATTGTCTTCCCTATTCTTTCTCCTAACCCCGCTACAGACAAAAATATCCACTTTGGCAAATACTCTGTTCATGTAGGCGGTAATCGTGGCCGTGGACAAGTTTACCCCACAGGTGAAAAGAGCAATAATAACGCATTCAACGCTTCTGCTGCCGGTACAATTAGCAAAATTGCTAAAACAGAAGATGAGGACGGTAACGTTAAGAATCTAATTAGTATCACAACTGCAACTGGTGATGTTGTTACAGATATAGTTCCTGCTGGTCCTGAACTAATTGTGACTGAAGGACAAGTAGTTGCAATTGGTGATGCTTTGACTAACAACCCCAATGTTGGTGGTTTTGGTCAAAAAGATGCAGAAATTGTTTTGCAAGATTCTTCTAGAGTTACATGGTTGGTTGCTTTTATCTGTTTGGTGATGTTGGCACAAGTAATGCTAGTTCTCAAGAAGAAACAAGTAGAAAAAGTTCAAGCTGCGGAAATGAATTTCTAAATCATAACTATGATTTGTGTGATTGATTTGATTGATTTGATTGATTACAACAATCAGGGTTCAAGCTGCGGAAATGAATTTCTAAATCATAACTATGATTTGTGTGATTGATTTGATTGAGATGATTGATTACAACAATCAGGGTTGAGGATACTGACAAATTCTTTGCTAAATCATCAGCTATTTGACAGGCTTTTTGCCTGTCTTTTTTTATAATTGATAATTAGTAATTGGGAGTAAACAAATGATAGAACCTAGCAAATCTTTTTATGTTGATCATCTATTGGTAGAGGTTTATGCTTCTGAAATGGAAATGTCAGAAAGTGTGGCTAAAATCACACATCAATATTTACAAAATCTGCTTGATAAACAGGATACAGTTGCGATTTTATTAGCTACGGGAAATTCCCAAATTCGATTTTTGGAGGCTTTAATTGCTTTAGAGGGAATAGATTGGTCACGGATAATTTTATTTCATTTAGATGAATATTTGGGAATTACATCCGATCATCCTGCTAGTTTTCGTCGTTATTTGCGGGAACGGGTCGAAGAAAAGGTGTGTCCCCAACAATTTTATTATATAGCAGGGGATACATTACAACCAATAGCTGAGTGCGATCGCTATACTCGACTCTTAGAAAATCAACCTATTGACCTATGTTTTTTAGGTATTGGGGAAAATGGACATTTAGCATTTAATGATCCAGCGGTGGCAGATTTTCAAGATCCTGCTAAAGTTAAACTTGTCAAACTGGATCATGTTAACCGTCAACAACAAGTAAATACAGCATATTTTGCCAATTTAGCAGATGTTCCTCAATACGCATTTACTGTAACTATTCCCATGATTTGTCATGCTAAAAAAATAATTTGTTTAGCACCAGCAACCAGAAAAGCCCAAGTAGTTAAAACTCTGTTAACAGGAAATATTACTACTAATTGTCCAGCTTCTATTTTACGTCAACAACCCCAAGCTACTTTATTTTTAGATGTTAATTCTGCTAGTTTACTATAACTAGATCTCCGACTTCTTCAAGAAGTCGGAGATCTAAATAAATCAATCATGTTGGATTAAATAACCATCTTCCATATTAATGATTCTGTCAGCAATATCTAAAATTCGGTTATCGTGGGTAACAATTAAAATGGTGCAATCTTGTTCTTTTGCTAATTGCTGCATTAAATTAACCACATCTCTTCCTGATTTACTATCTAAAGCCGCCGTAGGTTCATCAGCTAAGACTAACTTAGGATGACTCACCAAAGCCCGCGCAATGGCTACTCGTTGCTTTTGTCCCCCGGAAAGATCGGAGGGATAATAATTAATTCTATCTCCCAATTTCACAGCCTGGAGCATTGTTTCTGATTGGATATAAGATTCCCATTGAGAAATATTGCGTTGTAATTCCAAAGACATTTGCACATTTTGCATAGCTGTGAGGAAATCTAGTAAATTATGAGCTTGAAAAATATAGCCAATTTGTCGCCGTACCTGGACTAATTCTTCATTACTAGCACCTAATAATTCCTGTCCATTAAATTTTAAACTTCCCTCTTGGACAGAACGCAAACCACCAATTAATGTTAATAAAGTAGTTTTTCCTGAACCAGATGGTCCAGTCATAATCACAATTTCTCCAGCTTTGATAGTTAAATTAATATCAAACAAAGTTTGAGTTCGTAATTTACTATGACCAAAGTAATGATTAAGATTTGTGATTTTCAAAATATTGGCATCAGGTAAATATTGCATTATTAGTTAATTAAAGATTTCTGCTGGATCTACTTTACGGAGTTTATTGGTAGAAAAGAAACCAGAAGTTAAGCACATAATAATCACAGAAGTGAATACTAATAATCCCTTACTTAAATCCATAACAATTGGTAATTTAGTTGCATCTTTAGCAATATCATATAGTCCTAGAGAGATAGCAAAACCGGGAATAAAACCCAAGACAGCTAAAATTATAGCTTGCTGAAATACGACATTTAAAAGATATTTATTTCTAAATCCCATAGCTTTAAGTGTCGCAAATTGGACAAAATGAGTTGATATATTACTATAAAGGATTTGATAAACAACAATTACACCAACCACAAAACCCATCATTACCATTAAATTAAATACAAATCCAATTGGTGTTCTTAATGTCCAATAGCTTTTTTCAAAGTCAATAAATTCTTGGCGTGTCATTACCGTGACATCTTTTGGTAAACTATTAGATAAAGTTGTGAGAATTGTTTGGGGGTTAACATTAGGTTTTAGATGAATTAAGCCTATATCTATTTGATTTGATCTATGTTCTGGAAAGATTTTAAAAAAAGTAGAAGAACTGACTATTAAATTACCATCCACACCAAAGGAAGGCCCAAGAGTAAATAAACCACTAACTTTAACCTTATAACCAATAGTTCCCAAATAACTAAATATTTCCATACCTATAGGTTGATTATTTTGAAAATATTCAGCAATTGGTCCAAATTCTGGCCGGGCTGCGCGGTCAAAAAATACTTGATCAGGAATTTTTAGTAATTGAAAATTTTGATCTACTTCTGGTAATCTAAAGATAGATTTTACCGGATCAAATCCTAGAATGTAAATAGGATATTTGCGGCCATTAATGGGATTTTTGAGTTTAGCAAATTGGACATATAAAGGTTCAACAGATTCTATGCCGTTAAAACCTAATATTTGATATAAACGACTACGAGGAAAGCTTTGAGTAGAAGTCAAAGATTTATATTGGGAACTAATTAAAAACAAATCACCTCGCAGGTGTTTATGGACTTGAGTAGCACTAGAATAAAGAGCATCCTGAAACCCAATTTGCATAAACATCAACACAGAAATAAAAGCAATCCCAGCCAATGCTACAAAAAAGCGCACTTTTTGTTTTATCAATTGTAGCCAAGGCAAAGGTATATTTAAAATCATGTTTTACCTCCTATTCCTTATATAAATGCACCCCACCCCGCAAGCGAGGAGGGGACTATGATGTATCTCATTCAAGTGCATACCGCTATATAAATCATCCAAATCAAATTAATCAGACAAATCATAGTTCAGACTTTGTTATATTTTAATAAGTGCCTGTACCTGTAAATTAGTTAAACTAGAAACTCGTTGATTATCTGCCGAGTTGTCAATGCGAATTTTCACATCAACTATTTTGTTATCTGTATCTGAACCGGGATTAGTATTGAAGATATTTTGTCTACCAATTTGTAAACCAATATCTGCGACAGTTCCCTTTAATTTTCCGCTAAAAGCCTCACTGGTGATAGTTACTGATTGACCTAAACGAACTTTTTTAATATCAGTTTCGTAGACTTCTGCAACTACATACATTTGTTGAGTTTGTCCTAGTTCTACTATGCCTTTATTGCCAATTATTTCTCCTGGCCAAGTATTAATTTTTAGAACTTGAGCATCAATAGGGGAACGGATAGAACTTAAATTTAGCTCGGCTTGAGCTTGTTGAACAGATGCTATAGCACTTTTTACATTTGCTTGAGCTAGTTGCACATCTGTGGGGCGAATTTCTGCAATACTATTAAGTCTAGCTTGAGATTCAGTTAACTGTTTTTGCAAAGTTTCTATAGTTCGTTTTAGACTAGCATTAGCTTCATTAAGTTGTTCTTGCACAGTATCCCGGCGTAATCTTTTAGTATCTGCATCAGAAGCAGAAATAGCACCATCTTGATATAATTTCTGATAGCGTTGATTTTCGGTTTCTGAATTTTTTAGTTCAGCTTCTAAACGAGAAATTGTAGCTTTTTGAGTAGAAACTGATCCTCGTAAATCAGCTTCTAAACGAGAAATTGTGGCTTTTTGGGCTGAAATATCCCCTCCTTTTGCCCCTGCTTCTACTTGTTGAAGATTCGCTTGACTAACTTCTACTTGTCGGTTTGCTTTTTCTAAAGCTGCAAGATTAGGTATATAATTATCAAGAATTGCTACTAATTGTCCTTGACGAATTTTATCTCCTTTTTTAACTAGGAGTTGATTAACTCTTATCCCTGTTTGAGAATTAGGTGCGGAGAGACGAATTACTTCTCCTTGGGGTTCTAAACGCCCTAAAGCAGCAACAGCAGTAATAGTAGGGGCTGAAATGGGAGAAATAGAAGATATGGTCGGGGATGATTTAGACGTTTTCTGAAAATATGAAAGGCTATAGATAGATATTATGCTAGTAGCTATAACTCCAGCACTTCCTAACATTATCGGCCACAAACTCATAGGTTTTGTGAATGAGTGCTTTTCTTTGTGTACCATAATTTTGTCTTTTAAATTAGGAAATATGACAATATTTCTGACTCTAAATTAGAGACAGAAAAGCCATTACACTTGATAGCATCTCTTGATAACCTTATCTGGTTCAGTTAAGAAAAAAGTAGGTTGGGTTAAGTGACAGCACCACCCAACATTATCAATCATTTTGTTGGGTTTCCTGCCGTCAACCCAACCTACATAATTAACTGAACTGGATTAATTGATAACCTTAATATCCAACAAAATACAGCTAATCAAAAATTCTTTACTTTGGTTGACTAAATGGAAAGTTACATAAAATACTTAAATACTAAAATTCTGCCAGGTAATTGGTAATTAGTTGCTGACTATTACCAATTACCATGATCAAAATTTTATTTATTTAACACAACCTCTTTCTCTTTTTTCTTCCGCATGATTGCCAAATATTCGCTGCGGGTTCCGTCTACTCGATAATGATCACAAATTTGACAAAGTTTGAGAAGATCCAAGCGACTGAAGATTTTTTGATGTTCAATAGCGTTGTCATTCCGCCACCGCCAGAATGTGGTTCTATCAATTCGACGATTGCTTTCAGGCCATCTTCTCCGTGATAGAAAATCTACTAATTCATCTTCATGAAATGAGTAACCTTTTGGTAATTTTAGGAGTTGTTCTCGTAACTCATTCAGCGGGATGAGTGGATCTAATTCAGATAGTCTCATGCCAGCAATTCCTTGTAGTTTTTGTAATTCCAATATTGCAGAAGCCAAATAATGCAATAACGTTTAATTGACTAATTTTATGCTCGAAGACTGTTTGAAATTCACAGTCTAAATTTCCCTGATTTAATAATTTAGAGTAAACTTATTTTTTGGGAATTTCAACCTATATGCAACAGATTGTTTCATAGAACCTTGTTTATCGCACTATCTGGGATTTGTAAAAATCGCAAGCCTCAAATTTTTAATTCTTTAAATAGAGGATTACTAATTTTGCATTATCTCAAATTTAGGAGTTAAGTTGATGAAAAAATATATTTTTAACTCCTGAGATATATTTAATAGTGATCTATTTTACAAAGGTGAAAAGATATTTCTGGAGATAGATGTAAAAAATAACTATTTAGCATTAGAAACTAATGAACAATAATTACATATTGCACATTCTATTTCTATCCAGAGAATTTGTTATTCTTAGTTATTGTAAAATAAAGTTTTCAATAAGTTGGAACTAATAATATGCAATCTCTATGCAACTTTAGTCAAAATGGCTAAAACTTAGATAATAATTAGTGTATTGGATAAGCAAAGATATTTCTGCGACGACTCTATCAATTTTACATCTGCAAGACTTTTATAAAGTTGCACGTAAGTTGCTTATGAGTTGCAATAGGGTTGTCACCAAACTCAGATTAATATAGGCGAAAATTTAATTTATAGTCTGGAGGATTAATCAGACTATTTCATATTTAATCGCCACAATATTTATCAATAATTTATGTCGAGTTCAGATTTCAATACTGTTAAGAATGAAAATCAATTCTAGCTTAGTTTAATTTAGTCAAAAAACAAGTTGCTATTCACCTCTATATTGCTCGATCAAAAGAGGGAAATATGATCATGGCTGCTTCCAAATTTGAAGCTGCTTTTGCACAGTTGCAATCTGAAATTAGTAACTGTGAAAAGTCTGTACTCAAGATGATAAAGGTTAAAAAAAATATGCCTGATACCACAGAGATGAAAAATGAAATTAATGCTAAATTGCGAACAACTAATGTAGCAATTGTTGGGATGGCTTCTATTTTTCCCCAGGCGAAGAATTTACAGGAATACTGGGAAAATATTATTCAGAAAGTGGATTGTATTACTGATGTTCCGGCTTCCCGTTGGCAAATAGATGATTATTATGATCCAGATCCCAAAACACCGGATAAAACCTATTGTAAACGGGGTGGTTTTTTACCAGATATTGATTTTAATCCCATGGAATTTGGCTTACCTCCTAATATTTTGGAGGTGACAGATATTTCTCAATTACTCGGTTTGGTAGTGGCAAAAGAGGCATTAGAAGATGCTGGTTATGGGACATCTCGCCAATTTAATCACGAACGAACAGGAGTAATATTAGGAGTAGCAATTGGTAGACAATTGGCTGTTCCTTTAGGTGCAAGATTGCAAGATCCACTTTGGAAAAAAGTTCTCAAAAATAGTGGTTTATCAGATGAAGATAGCCAGAAAATTATTGAAAAACTCAAAAGTGGATATGTGCAATGGGACGAAAATGCCTTCCCCGGAATGTTAGCTAATGTGATTTCTGGACGTATCGCCAACCGTCTGGATTTGGGCGGAATGAATTGCGTAGTTGATGCAGCCTGTGCGAGTTCCTTGGGTGCATTAAGAATGGCTATTAGCGAGTTAGTGGAACATCGCGCCGACATGATGATAACTGGCGGGGTGGATACGGATAACTCAATTTTCGCCTATATGTGCTTCAGTAAAACCCCTGCTGTTTCCCCTGGAGAAAAGGTAAGACCCTTTGATACTGATGCAGATGGAATGCTATTAGGCGAAGGCGTGGGAATGCTGGTACTTAAACGCCTAGAAGATGCCCAACGAGATGGCGATCGCATCTATGCAGTCATTAAAGGGATGGGCAGTTCTAGCGATGGCAAGTATAAAAGTATTTATGCACCTCGCGCAGAAGGACAAATTAGCTCTTTAGTTCGTGCCTATGCAGATGCGGGTATTTCTCCTGCTAGTGTAGGGTTAATCGAAGCACATGGCACGGGAACGATGGTAGGAGATCCTACAGAATTTACATCTATTACCAGCGTTTTTAGCGAAAATAACCCGAAAAAACAGCATATTGCTTTGGGAACTGTCAAATCTCAAATTGGACATACTAAGGCGGCGGCTGGTGCAGCTAGTCTCATCAAAGCGGCTTTAGCGTTGCACCACAAAGTCTTACCACCGACGATTAATGTCAGTAAACCCCATCCTAAACTGAATATTGAGAACTCCCCATTTTATTTAAATACGGAAACTAGACCTTGGGTAAGTCATCCTACCCAACCAAGAAGGGCAGGAGTCAGTGCTTTTGGCTTTGGTGGTACAAATTATCACGTTGTCCTGGAAGAATACGAGCATGAACATCATCACCCTTACCGTTTACACCATAGGCCAGAATCCTTACTGCTATTTGCCCCCACCCCTTCAGAGTTGTTATCTCGTTGTCAACAAATCCAGCAACAATTACAGATTGAGGGTAAAGAAAGACACTATCAACAATTAATTACTGATTCTCAAACCAGGAAAATTCCCGTTAATTATGCCAGAATGGGCTTTGTAGCTAATGATTTAGCGCAAGCTGAGGAATTACTAAAAATTGCGATTGCAGGGCTAAAACAGAAGCCTGAAGCCGAATCCTGGGAACATCCTCAAGGGATTTACTACCGTCAAAAGGGGATAAATCCGACAGGTAAAGTAGTGGCTTTGTTTTCTGGACAAGGTTCACAATACTTAGAAATGGGGCGGGAGTTGGTGATGAATTTTCCCTGCTTGCGCCAAACCTATACGCACATGGATAGCCTTTTGTGTGAGGACGGGTTACAGCCCTTGTCAACGGTAGTATTTCCTCAGCCTGTTTTTGATGAAGCACAAAAGCAAGTTCAGTTAGCAACGTTGCAAAAAACTGAATATGCACAACCAGCAATTGGAGTATTTAGTGCGGGTTTATATAAAATTTTGCAACAAGCTGGATTTAAACCTGATTTTGTTGCTGGTCATAGCTTTGGTGAATTAACAGCTTTGTGGGTTGCAGGTGTATTAAATGAAGAAGATTATTTGTTCTTAGCAAAAGCTAGAGGACAAGCTATGGCTGCACCAGCAAATCCCAATTTTGATGCTGGAGGAATGTTAGCTGTTAAAGGAGATATTCAGCAGATAACGGAAGTAATTAAAAAGTTTCCCCAGGTAGCAGTTGCTAATAAAAATTCTCAGCACCAAATAGTATTAGCTGGGAAGAAAGAGGAAATTAGTCAAGTCCAAGATATTCTCAAAAAACAAGGCTTTACTACTTTTTTATTAGGAGTTTCCGCAGCATTTCATACACCATTAGTATCTCATGCTCAAAAACCTTTTGCCCAAGCTGTTGAAAAAGTAAATTTCAACGAAGCACAAATTCCCGTTTATACTAATGTTACAGGTGGCTGTTATCCTCAAGAACCCCACGCTATCCAAAAAATCCTCAAAGAACAATTGTTCAATCAGGTATTATTTCAGCAGGAGATTGAAAATATTTATGCTGCTGGTGGTTATTGTTTTGTGGAATTTGGTCCTAAAAATGTGCTTACCAATTTGGTAAAAGAGATTTTAAATCATAAACCCCATATAGCTATAGCTGTAAATCCAAATCATACCAAAAATAGCGATAAAACTCTTCGACAAGCCATAGTTCAATTGCAGGTAGCTGGGTTATCTTTGCAAAATTTAGATCCCTATCAAGTCGTAACTAAAATTCCCGAAATTCCTCAACAAAAAGTTTTGAATGTGCGGTTAAATAGTACCAATATTACCGAAAGAACTCAAAAAGCCTTTGCGAAAGCTTTAGAAAATGGTCATCATGTAGGAGTGATATCTTCCCAACCAACAATTAACGAAAATCACCCAAATTCATTTAATGACAGACATCAATTAAAGGGTAACGATAAACCACCAACTTCATTTAACGAAAATCATCAACCACAGGGTAACGAAAAGCCTCCAACTTCACTCAACGGTAAATTAGAACAAGTAGAAATTCACCCTCAAAATTCTGAAAAAGTTATTCACAGCTTAGAAAATTTCATCACAGAATTTAGCCAGCAACAACGGGATATTATCCATGTTCATGAACAATCTTTGCAAAATCAAACAGAATACACAAAGACATTTTCTCAATTAATGCAGCAGCAGTATTCATTATTGGGAAATAATGAACCTACAGAACATCAATCTCAAACTCAGCAACTAGCAATTTCCAATTCTGAACAGAACATGATGCGGTTTCATGATCATCAAGGTGATACCCTCCGCATTCATGAACAATATCTCAAATATCAACATGAATATACCCAAAATTACTTTCAACTTCTGCAAAAACATTTTCATTTACTGACTTCAGAAAATAAAGTCATCAATTATGTAAATCATCCTCAACCCACTTTTTCTCCCCAAATTCAACAAGACTTAGAAAATGATGAAAAAACCGACTTATCTCCACCTCTTCCTCTCTGTGCCGCCGCGCCTCTGCGTGAAGAAAAAATCATCCCAAATATAGATAAAGCCACCCTTAGTCAAACTCTACTAAACGTTGTCAGTGATAAAACAGGCTACCCAGTAGAAATGTTAGAACTGTCAATGGATATGGAAGCAGATTTAGGAATTGATTCTATCAAACGAGTCGAAATTTTAGGAGGTTTATTAGAAATATATCCCGATTTACCTAAACCCAACCCCGAAGAATTGGGACAATTAAGAACTTTGGAACAAATTGCCGAATATATGCAAACTTTAGTTTCGGATATCTTAAATCAACAGATAGAAACATCAACCGCAATTATTACCACAGAGGTATTAGTAGAAGTTCCTCAACCGGAATTAATAACATCCACACCTGAAATTGAAGAACAAAAAGTAGAAGTAGAAATTCCCGCAGATTTAAGCGATATTCTGTTAACAGTTGTCAGTGATAAAACAGGCTACCCAGTAGAAATGTTAGAACTGTCAATGGATATGGAAGCAGATTTGGGAATTGATTCTATCAAACGGGTAGAAATTTTAGGAGGTTTATTAGAACTATATCCCGACTTACCTAAACCCAACCTTGAAGAAATTGGAGAATTGAGAACTTTGGCCGAAATTGCCACTTATATGCAGCAACAAGCCCAGGGAATTTCTAATTTATTGACTGAAGAAATAGTAGAGATCACAACAACCACATTTCCGCCAAATATCCGCCGCAGTATTGCCAAATTACAGCAACTTCCCACACCTGATAGTTTAGAATTTTCTCTTCCTGAAAACCACATTGTATTAATAACTGATGATGGTTCTTCTGCTACTGAAAAATTAGCAGAAAGTTTGACAGCTAAAGGTTGGAAAACTGTAGTTTTAAGTTTCCCTGGAATTGATTCAAATATTCATAAAGGAATCAATAGAGTAGTTTTAACTGATTGGAATGAAGAAAATTTACAACAACAGTTAGAACAGATTGCTGATAATTATGGTACTGTAGCTGCATTTATTCATCTCCACCCAGCAACACCATTAGACATAGATAAATCCATTCTGCGTCACGTCTTCCTAATCGCTAAATACCTGAAAGAACCACTCAACGAAGCCGCAAAATTTGGCCGCAGTTGTTTTATTAACGTTGCGCGTTTAGATGGTGAATTTGGATTAGGAGAAACCCATGATTTTAGTGCAATTTCTGGAGGATTATTCGGACTTAGCAAGAGTATTAATCAAGAATGGGAAAATGTATTTTGTCGTTCCCTTGACTTAAATCCAGAAATAGATCCAGAAACATCTGTAAAACATATCCTCGCGGAAATTCATGATTCAAACTTGTTAATTCAAGAAGTAGGATATAGCAAAAAAGGAAGAGTCACTTTAATTGCAGACTTCAGCCCATTACCAACTACTAATTCTCAAAGAGAGATTACCAAAGATCAAGTTTTTCTAGTTAGTGGTGGTGCCAAAGGAATCACAGCCCAATGTGTCATTAAAATCGCCCAGCAATATCAATGCAAATTTATTCTTTTAGGGCGTTCCAGTCCAGAACCTGAACCAGTTTGGGCAGAAAATTGCGAAAATGAAGCAGAATTAAAACAGCAAATTTTAGAAAATTTCCAAGCCCAAGGGGAAAAAGCAACACCAATAATGGTACAGAAAAAGTATCAAGCAATTTCCTCACAGCGAGAAATTCAAAATACTCTTAAAGCCATTGAAAAAGCAGGAGGAAAAGCAGAATATCTGAGTGTAGATATTACCGACACAGTATTACTAGAATCAAAACTTGCAGATGTAATTGAACGTTTTGGGGCGATAACTGGCATAATTCATGGTGCAGGAAACTTAGCTGATAAACGCATTGAAAAAAAATCAATTCAGGATTTTGAAAATGTTTATGCAGCTAAAGTTAAAGGTTTAGAAAATCTTCTGCGGTGTGTACCAGCGAGTCAATTGGAATATTTAGTTTTGTTTTCTTCCGTGGTAGGATTTTATGGCAATGTGGGACAATCAGATTATGCCATAGCCAATGAAATCCTGAACAAATCTGCCCATTTAATTAAACATAATTACCCCAATTGTCATGTCATGGCTATTAACTGGGGTCCCTGGGAAAGTGGCATGGTATCATCAGAACTAAAGAAAGCTTTTGCAGAAAGAGGAATTGAAGTTATTCCCGTAGAGACAGGAACACAAATATTAGTTAATGAACTAACTACCGCTAATCAAGACACAGTTCAATTAGTGATTGGTAGTCCCTTAACTTATGTTCCTGCAACCTTATCTAATGAGCTAAAAACCTATCGAATTAACCGCCAATTAACATTAGCAGAAAACCCATTTTTACAGGATCATGTTATCCTCGGTCGTCCCGTACTTCCTGCCACCTGTGGGTTATTATGGATGACTAATGCTTGTGAACAACTCTATCCTGGATTTACAGCCTTCAGTTCTCCCAATTTCAAAGTTTTAAAAGGCATAGTTTTTGATGCAACCTCAACAAATGAGTATGTTTTAGAAATTCAAGAACTTGCGAAACATGAAAATCAGAAAGTAGAATTTGCTGCTAAAATTAGTAGTAAGACATCAGACGGGAAAATCCGCTATCATTTCAGCACAAATCTAATTCTCAAACGAGAAATTCCCACACCTCCTAATTATGGAAACCTGAACTTTAATCAGGATGAAAATCTCCTCAAAACCAATCAAGAATTATATCAAGTAAATGCTTCTAGCCTATTTCATGGAGTCACCTTTCAAGGTGTAAAATCAGTTTTAAATACCAGCCCTAGTCAGATAACGATTGAATGCTACTTACCAGAACCCACAGCACAGCAACAGGGACAATTTCCAGTGCAAACATTCAATCCCTATATAGCAGATGTCCAGATTCATTCTCTCTGGATTTGGACACAACATTTTCATCAAGTTGGATGTTTACCATCAGAAATCAAGAACTTTGAACAATTTGCAAAAGTGCCTTTTGGTGAGACATTTTATGTGACTTGTGAAGTGCAATCAAAGACAGAATCATCGGTGGTTACAGATGTGATTACCTATGGTCATCAAGGACAAATTTATAATCGCATGATTGGTGCTAAAGGAACAATTCTACCTCAACAAATAGTCAAAGATTAGATTTTTTTCACGCAGAGACGCAGAGGCACGGAGAGAATTAAGAGTGTATTTATCTGCAAATATTTTTTCTGTGTCCTCTGTTTCAGTTAGTTTGTAAGAAAAATGGAGAATCATAATGAAATCAATTGCACAGAATCAAAAGTTAGCAATTGTCGGTATGGATTGTTTTGTGAGTAATTCACCAACATTAAATAAGTTTGAACGTCTGATTTATGAAGGTAAGCAAAATTCAGTTACATCTGAAAATTATCAGCAAACTCCTTTAAGTCGAGAGGTGATCAATTCTGCGCTGAAAGATGCTAAAATTCAACCAGATATAAAGATAGCTTTAATCATCATTTCTCCCACGGAAAATTCTGCTAAATTAGCTAATTATATTTCTGCTGAATTAGCATTTTTTGCCGAAGAAAATTCGCTTTTATCAGCCTTGGATGTCAGTAAAAAATTATTAATTTCCCAACAAGTTGAAGCGGTTTTAATTGTCGGGATAGATAAGAATTACCCGATAGAAATTAATCCGACTGGATATGCTTTCAGTTATGACGAAAAAGCTCAGGGGATCATAAAAACAGCAGGTGCTGCCGCAGTAGTATTACAACTGTATGAAACAGCCAAGCAACAAAATCATTGCATCTATGCAGTCATTGATGGTTTGAGTGTAGTGAAAGATGCTCCAAATCATCCAGAAACTGTTAAGCAAGCTTGTCAAGAGGCGTTTCAAATAGCAGATGTTAATGCCGCAGATATTGGTTATTTGGAAGTTGTTGCTAATGGGATTCTTAACGCAGATATAGCGGAAATTCAAGGTTTAATATCGGCTTATCAGACAGGGGCAGAAAATCTGAGTTGTGCCCTGGGTAGTGTTAAAGCAAATATTGGCAATACACAAGCCTCTGCGGGCATATTTAGCCTCATTAAAACCGCACTTTGTTTATATTATCGTTATATTCCCGGTGTTCCCCAGTGGTTCAATCCTAAACAGCCAGAAATTTGGCACGGAAGCCCCTTTTATGTAGCCGTAGAATCAAAACCTTGGTTTTTAGAACCTGGTGCGACTAAAAGAATAGCTGCGGTAAATATAATGGAAGAAGATAATATTTATGGACATTTAATTTTGTCAGAAGAAATCAGCCAGATAGAACGCAGTAGTCAATATTTAGCAGAAATGTCCTATTATTTATTTCCCATTGCGGCTGATGATCGTGCTTCTTTATTAACACAAATTACCGCACTTCAACAAAGTCTCATAGATGTTTCTTCTCTATCACAACTTGCTAGTGATTATTTCCAAAAATATCAGCAATATCAAGAATCAACTTACGCTTTAGCAATTCTTTCACGACATCCAGAAGAATTAAAACGAGAAACTGAAAGGGCAATTCAGGGAGTGAAAATTGCTTTTGCCACTGGCAAAGATTGGCAAACTCCTCTTGGTAGTTATTTTACAGTTAATCCCCAAGGAAAAAAAGGTCATATTGCTTTTGTTTATCCTGGTTCTTTTACTTCTTATATAGGAATGGGACGAAATATTTTCCGTCTTTTCCCTCAACTCTACGATGATGTTGTTGTTAAAAGCGTTTATAATCGAGCCGCTGACATTGAAAAATTTATCTATCCTCGCAGCATTAATAAATTATCAAAAAGACAACTAGAAACTATAGAACAAAAATTAATAAATGATCCAGTTTCTATGCTGGAATGGGAAGTTGGTTTAGCGAGATTAATGACAGTAATGCTGAAAAATCACTTTCGCATTCAGTCCCCCCATGCTTTTGGATATAGCCTTGGTGAAACTAGCATGATGTTAGCACAAGGGGTCTGGACTAGCTTTAAAAGTACCAGTGATTATTTGAATTCATCCCCTTTATTTAAAACCCGGCTATCTGGTCAAAAAAATGCAGTTCGTCAGCATTGGGGATTACCTTTAATTCATGCAGGTAAAAGCGAAGAATTTTGGAGTAACTATATTTTGATATGTTCCTCTTCCCTAGTCCAAGAAGTTCTAAAAAATGAAAGTCGGGTTTATATCGTTTTAATTAATACACCTGAAGAAGTCATTATTGCTGGTGAAACTCAAGCTTGTGAAAGAGTTATTCAAACATTAAAATGTGACGCTTTTCCAACATCAATTAATCATGTAATTCATTGTGAACCAATGCACTCTGAATATGATGAATTAGTAAAAATCAATACCTTACCTAGCCAAGCAAATTCAAAAACAATTTTCTACTCTGCGGCAGAATACGCACCCATGAAAATTGATAGTAATTTAATAGGCAAAAATATTGCTAAAGCCCTTTGTCACCAACTTGATTTTCCTCGCTTAGTTAATCGTGCCTACAATGATAATATCAGAATCTTTATTGAAGTTGGTGTTGGTAGTAACTGTAGTCGGTGGATTAGCGAAATTCTCAAAGACAAAGAACATCTAGCTGTATCTCTAAATAGAAGAGGTGTAGATGATCATACCTCCATTATTAAAGCCTTAGCCAAGCTATTTAGTCATCGAGTTGAATTGGATTTATCACCTTTATATTCTTTTCCCAACATCAAATTGGATCAAGATAATGCTTGCGAAAATCAGTCATCTTTTCCAGATACTTCCTTATTAAATTATGAACACAAAATAAAATCCACCCCTAATTATAAAAGTTTAAATGATCATCATGTCCGGCTGGCTAAAGCACACGGATTTTTATTAAAGTCCCGGCAAACATCACTTCAACAACTTAGTCTCTTTCTCCAGCAGCAATTAGATTTGTACAAAAAAATGGTGACCCAAGTTAGAAAAGAAAAGTAGAAATACAGAGTAATTCTTGTGAATCTATTGTGGGATAGGCATCTTGCCTGTCCAAAACATTCAAATTGATGATTAGAGGTTAAATAACGTGGTTAATTTAGAAAACAAATATCAACAACAACTCAAATTTTCTCCTTCAATGAATAACAATTATCAAGGATGGCAAGGCGATTTAAATACTGTGTCTTTTGATGCAGTAAATATTAAAAATAAACTGATGAATTTAAATTTTCCTTGTTATATTCTGAATAAAGAAGGACAAATTGGTATTAGCAATGAAGGCAGTTTATCATATAGTGCTAACGGTAAAACTCAGAAATTGGAAATGCTTTTAACTGTTCCTACTATCGGATTTCATCAATTAGGTGATCCAACTTTTCTAGAGTTCTACGGCGTAAAATATGCCTATATGACTGGGGCAATGGCTCAAGGTATTGCATCTGAAGAAATGGTAATTACCTTGGGAAAAGCCAACATTTTAAGCTCCTTTGGTGCAGGAGGTTTATCTCCTTCCCGGATAGAAACAGCAATTCACAAAATTCAACAAGCTTTGCATAACAAATCTTATGTTTTTAACTTGCTTCATAGTCCTAGCGAACCTGCTATTGAACGGCGTTTAATTGATTTGTATTTACAGCATCAAGTCAGAATAATTGAAGCCTCTGCATTCTTAGATTTGAGTGATAATATCGTCTACTATCGGGCTGCTGGACTAAGTTTAAATTCAGCTAATGACATTGAAATCAAAAATAAAATTATTGCCAAAGTTTCCCGTCGAGAAGTTGCCACTAAATTCCTCCAACCTGCACCCACAAAAATTCTCACCCAATTAGTTGAACAAGGATTAATTAGCGAATTGCAAGCTAATCTTGCCGCGAAGATTCCTATGGCTGATGATATTACCGTAGAAGCAGATTCAGGAGGACATACAGATAATCGTCCCTTGGTTTGTTTATTACCTTCTATCTTAGAATTAAGAGACGAAATTCAACGTAAATATTGTTATAAACAACCTGTAAGAATTGGGGTAGCTGGGGGAATTTCCACACCCCAATCAGCACTAGCAGCCTTAATGATGGGTGCAGCTTATATTGTCACTGGTTCTATTAATCAATCTTGCCTTGAAGCTGGGACTTCTGAATATACAAAAAAGCTCCTAGCTGAAGCAGAAATGACTGATGTAATGATGGCACCCGCAGCAGATATGTTTGAAATGGGAGTCAAATTACAAGTTCTTAAACGGGGAACTCTTTTCCCCCTTCGCGCTCAAAAACTAGGGGAATTATACAGAAATTATAATTCCTTTGCCGAAATTCCTCCAGATGAAATAGAAAAGTTAGAAAAACAAATTCTGCGAAAAACAATTGCCGAAATTTGGCAAGAAACATCTACTTATTTATCCCAACGTAACCCAGAAAAATTAAGCAAAGCAGCTAATAATCCTAAATTAAAAATGGCATTAATATTTCGCTGGTATTTAGGACTATCTTCCCGGTGGTCAAATACTGGAGAAAAAGGTCGGGAAATTGATTATCAAATCTGGTGTGGACCAGCAATGGGAAGTTTTAATAATTGGGTACGTCATTCTTACTTAGCAGATATCAATAATCGTCGAGTAGTTGATATAGCCGATCAAATTATGACAGGTGCAGCGTATTTATATCGTATTCAAAACTTAAAAATTCAAGGCTTACAAATGCCAGAAGAATTCAGCCAATATCATCCACAAAATTTGTAGTTAGCACTATACAGCATTTCCTCTGTGATCTCTGTGCCTCTGTGGTTCGTTATCAAAATACAATAATGCCCACAACATAAACAAATCAAATTAGATTTATATGCAAGTGAGGGATAAATCCCTCACTACCAACAACGGTGATAAAAATGGCTATAAATAGAAAATTAGGACAGCTAGAAGAAACAATGGAAATCCTGAATCAACGAGCTAAAACATGGAACTTAGTTACCATTAGCCGGATTCAAGGAAATATTCAAGAAACGGTTCTCAGACAGTCTTTAGATATTATTCAATATCGTCATCCTACGCTTAATGCTCATATTATTAATTCTAGAAATTCCTACTATTATCAGTCCAAAGGTACAGGAAAACTTCCTTTGCAAGTTGTTAATATTAGAGAAAGTCAGGAATGGGAAGCAATCGTTAATACAGAAATGAATCAGGTAATTGATAGTAGTAAATATCTGCTAAGAGTCGTACTTGTAAAAATATTAAATCAGCAGAATATTAATTATCTAATTACAACTACACATCATGCTATTACCGACGGTTTATCAAGCATCCAACTTCATTCAGAAATTTTAACTTACTGTCAAAAAATTACCGCAGGTAAATCCATTCCAGCAGTTACTACGTTAGAACCACTTCCACCCATTGAAAAACTATTACCTCCATGGACAAATAGTTTTAAAGGCAAACTAGGGAGAATTGCTTTATTATTAAATCTCGCACTGCAAAAATATTGGAATCAACCAAAAACATTAGGAGTAGAAAAATATGTTCCCATTTCTCAACGGCGTTGTGAAATCATTCATAGACAACTTAGCGAAGAATCAACACAACAGTTTATTCAGCAATGCAGACAAGAAAAAACTACAGTACAAAGTGCTTTATGTGCGGCATTAATGTTAACAGTCTCCAAACAACTGACTAAAAGCCATGAAGATAATATTCGAGTTAGTTGTTTATCATATCTTGATTTAAGAAGACGTTTACAACCAGAAGTTAGTCAAGAAAATATGACGGTTTTAGCAGCCTCTATCATGGGATTTTATCGAATTACTAATAATATATCTTTTTGGGAATTAGCGCGAAAAGCAAAACATACTCTTAATAAAAAAATTAGCCAAGGAGAAATTATTCAAATGATATTTCTCGCTAAACAATTGATAAATTTTTCTTTGCTATTCCCGAATCAAGTATCTGCTACAGTTTCAGTTTCTAACGTTGGTAAAGTTAATATTCCCCATAGCTATGGTGAATTAGAACTAGAAGAAATCAGTTTTGTTGGTTCTCATGCTTTATATGCAGGAATGTTTATTGTTCACGCTGCTACTTTTCAAGAAAAAATGACTTTAAATTTTGTTTTTTCTCAACCTGCACTTAATCGCCAAACCATAGAAAAACTTGTTGATAATTGCATTGATTATATCATGAAGATATCATCTCATTACTTAATACCAGGAGGTACATAAATGAATAACAATCTCTCTCACTCTCTACCCGACAACCAAGATAACGCCACTAAAATTCAAACTTGGTTAGTTTCCGAAATTTCCTCTTTACTGGGAGTTAATCCAGAAGAAATAAATATTCGTGAACCTTTAGATAGTTACGGTTTAGACTCAGCACAAACCATAATTATCGCTAGTAAAGCCGAAAAGTTTTTGGGATTTAAATTATCACTTATCCACCTATGGTATTATCCCACCATTGAAGAACTTTCTCTCAGATTATCTGAAGAATTAGAAAATTCTCAGTCAGAAATTATCCAGATATAACCTCTACAAATTCTGTTTAATTACTGATAAACCAGTTTTTCCTCCTTGATTATTGGGACACTTCGCTAGATTAGGATAGCCTAATTCAGCCAGGTGTCCTCTTTTCTAACTTCCTATTTTTAAATACAGGAAATTTTGTTATGAACGCAGCAGAAATTTTAGCAAAACTCACTCAACAAGGTGTCTTATTCTGGTCAGAAAATAGCAAGCTAAATATTCGTTCTCCCAAGGGTGTAATTACTCCAGAAATACAAATAGAAATAGCTACATATAAAGAAGATATTTTAGCATTAATCCAGGAAATGAATGTTACGAATAACTATGCCCATGAACCTTTAACTCAAGGTATTAGTTTACAAACTATTGGTAAATTAATTGGTGGCTTTTCTGGAGAATCACCCACAGGATATCAAGCACCAATTATTAATCCTCAATTCATGGCTGAAAACTTAAAAGTTACTTTTAGACCTTTACCCGATAATTATCATCATCAAGTTATTGTTAGATTTCGCCAACAATTAATTTTCTATCTGCAAAAGCATGGTGTGAAAGTAATTCCCTGGAAAGAAGCCACAACGGAATTAAAACATACCATTAAAATCCCCATTATTAACTGGCAGAAATCTTTAAAAATGCAGAGTGTCAGAGCAGATATTGATGCTGTAATAGACGTAGAAAGACCAAACTCATGGTTAAGAAAATTAGGAATATTTATAGCTGAGGCTTGGTATAAGTTATCTTATACATGGTTGAAAGAAAAACAGCAAATGTCCGTTATAGAAATTGCTAAATTAAGTAGTTGGGCTGAAGATCATGCTGCCAAATATGTCGAAGATCCGACAAATACACAGGTAATAATTCTCACTGATATAGATGCTGAATTTGTTAATCCACTCACACCTTATTCAGAAAAAATTCGCATTGGTATCAATACACTAGTTAAAACCTTTTCAGAAATTGTTATTGGTGTATCTGATGAAAAATTTTCTATTTTGAATATGAATCTTTCTGATTCTAAATTCGCTCCCCATGAAATTGAAAATTTTGCTTTAAAATCACTTATTCCTAAAGTATTTGTCCCCATTACTCCATTATTAATTAGTCGCTTTGAACTAGGAGAATATAATCCTCATCTATCAAACTATGCCGGAAAGCTGGTAAAATTAGGGCAAGAATTAGCATCTACAGGTTTATTTCCCGCCGGATTTAAATTAGATGAAGTTATTAAAAGAAAATCCCATAGAGACATTGTTAATGTCATCGTTAATGGCAGAACAGGAGTATCCTATGGTTTTGTGGCTTATGCTGAACCTCCTCATTATGTCGGCAAGCCAGAAATCACTATTGATGAATGGGAGAATTTATTACCTGTAGCCGGATTTAGTAGTTATGAACTTCGCCAAAATGAACAAGGTAGACGTTTTATTAAACTAAATATCAACGCCGGAAATAGATTTAAGCAAATCCCTGATATTTGGTTAGTTAGTTCTCGTTCTGGGGCAAATAAAACAGACTTAAACATTGATTCTGATATTCTGCGGATTGGTTTACAAGATAAATTACATCTGCAATTACCATTAGGAAGTAATTCAAAAAAAGCAGATATCAAACCTTCCTATGATATCTATGTCATGTTAGCCATTAGTTTAGCTGCGGCTTTATACACACCAGAATTAATTGCCAATGGTGCGCCCATAGTTCACTTTCATGGCTATCCTAGTTTTGATTGGTTTCAAGACAATGAATATTGTGTGGGGATGAATAATCCTTCTGTACCTTGTGGAACTTATGAATCAGGGGTTTTCAATTTTCTAGGAATTGCTGATTTAGGTGATCAAATAATCAATGATGTCAATTTAATTAGCTTAGTAGAACCAGATCATGGCACAAATTTTATTGCCAGTGATTTAGAATATTTAGTAAATAGGTTAAAAGCTGGGTGCGTAACTGGACAAATTGAACTAGGTGGGAAAAATTTTCCTTCTCTTAAGAATCGGTAACAGGGAAGAGGCAGAGGGGGGGGAAATTTCCTTCTTCTTCCTTCCTTTCTTCATTCTGACTCCTGACTCCTGACTCCTGACTCCTACTATATGCCGGCTGGCTAAATGTCCATTTTTGCGCCGTTGGGTGAGAATTGTGGCAGGATAGAAAGAAGCCTGTGCAACATCACAGACTTAAAAGGGTGTTGTTTTGCATCAGAAACCGTCAAGAAGATTGTTAGTTTCGCACTGTCAACGAAAAATTTGGCGGAAGGGATATACTATCCTCTGAATGTTAGTGAATTGCAGAACAAGCTATAGCGGTTGTCAGTTGCATGAAAACATCCAGTTATCATCAAACTTTTCAGCCTGTTCCCCGTTCCCGGCTACATATACTCCCCACCCTGACTAGGAAATGAATCCAGAAAACTCAGAAACTTACATAAATCATCCAACTTGGGGTTTACTCTATAGGATCTGTATGGTTGATGAGAACCAGGATCTGTTTACCACACTCTACGCCCAACGCTTATTTTTTCTGGTAACAACTGAGCTTAAAGCCCTGAAATTTCAGCCAATTGGCCGGACTGAAGCCAGAATGATGCTGGAAAATCGCCTACGGACTTTGCGCCGCAGTGGTAATTCTCAAGAGTACGAGCAACTTCAAGGTGTATTTCAGCGCACATTCCAATGAATAGTTCACTTAGCGATCGCCTTACTCAAATTCGCGCCTCACTCCCATCTACAGTGAGGTTGATTGCTGTTACAAAAAGAGTATCTACCGAATTAATGCGGGAAGCATACACCGCAGGAGTTCGTGATTTTGCCGAAAGTCGCATCCAAGAAGCTGCCAGTAAACAAGCCGAATTGCAAGATCTATCGGATATTACCTGGCACTTAATTGGACATCTGCAAACGAACAAGGCCAGAAAAGCCTTAGAACTATTTCAATGGATTCACTCCGTTGATAACTTGCCGCTGGCACAACGCTTAAATACTCTAGCGCAAGAACTGGGAGTGAATCCGAATGTATGCTTACAAGTCAAAATTCTCCCCGACGCGAATAAATCTGGTTGGATGGTTCCAGAATTATTAGCTGACTTGGCAGCACTCAACCAATGTCAAAATTTACAAATTCAAGGTTTGATGACAATTCCGCCGCAAGGTTTGGCGGCTGGAGAAATTTTAACACTATTTAATAGTACGTATGAATTAGCACAAACCATCAAATCAAAAAATTGGCCAAATATTACAATGCAGCAATTATCAATGGGTATGTCTGGTGATTACCAATTGGCAGTGCAAGCAGGAGCAACAATGGTACGATTAGGTACAATTTTGTTTGGTGAACGAGCGTAGATATAGCTGTAGCCTTGGTTCTAAACACCATGATTGGCAATTGGTTGCGAATTTATTCTGTCAAAAAATACAATAATCTCATAAGTAATGCTTAATTGCAAAGGTGGTCAGACCCCCTTTATTTTTAATGATCATTAGGCTACAATTTTAACTCAATGTTACAGATTCGTTAATGTGCAGGCATTAACATAAGTATCTGTTGATAATTGAGAATTTGTACTAAAGAGTAAAATCAGTAGTACAATTGCTACGTCCAACATCTACTATAGTTACGACTACTGCCTAAAAGGAACTTTAATGTAACTTATAGCCAGGAAAATTAGGGGAATTTTAATCCGGGAGCGTACAACATGAGTAATATATTTTCCAAACTCAGGGACTTTGTTGGTTTGAATGAGCAGGTAGAATACGAATACTACGAAGAAGAGGCGGAAACAGCCAATAATTATCAGAATATCTATCAGCAAGAAAATCCTCAACCAGCGCCACAGGAAGCCACTCCTGCCAATCGGCGTTGGCGGGAAAATCCACCTACCAGTACAGAAGAAGTAGCTGCAACAGTATCCAAACCTATGAGTAACGTTATTGGTATGCCAGGCGCAATTAATGGAATCTCTGAAGTTCTAGTCCTCGAACCTCGCACATTTGAAGAAATGCCCCAAGCGATTCAAGCACTGCGCGAACGCAAATCAGTAGTATTAAACTTGACAATTATGGACCCCGACCAAGCTCAACGTGCAGTTGACTTTGTTGCCGGTGGTACTTATGCCTTAGACGGACATCAAGAACGAATTGGTGAAAGCATCTTCTTGTTTACTCCCAGTTGCGTGCAAGTTAGCACTCAAGGTGGTTTAATACATGAAGTGCCTATCAGCCAAGCTCGTCCCGCTCGTCCCGCAGCGACAGCAGCAACGACCGCTTGGGGAAATGAACCCACTCGGATGGCACAGTAAGGTAAATTAGTCATTAGTTCTGATAATTAATTGACCACTAACTAGTGACTAATCAAAATGAATATAAAATTTGGCTTAATTGGCGGTGGGGTAATGGGAGAAGCTCTATTATCCCGCCTTATTATCAGTGGTATTTATCAAGGCTCAGAAATCATCGTCAGTGAACCCCAGGCTGAACGTCGCGGCTATTTAGAGCAGCAATATGGGGTGGTTGTAACTATGGATAATAGCTTGGTGTTAGGGGCAGCAAAAACAGCGGTGATGTTGGCAATCAAACCCCAAATATTTAGTGCTGTAGCCCAGGAATTAGCAGATATCCTGCCCACAGAACATTCACCCCTGATCATTTCTATCCTCGCGGGTGTAACTTTAAAACAATTGGAAGCAGCCTTTCCCCAAGTTCCCATAATTCGGGCTATGCCTAATACTCCCGCTACAGTAGGCGCAGGGGTAACGGCAATTTCTCTAGGTGCTTACACTCATCCCCATCACCAACAAACAGCACAGCAGATTTTTACCGCTGTGGGGGAAGTCGTCGAAGTCCCGGAAAGCCTCATGGATGCGGTGACAGGATTATCTGGTAGTGGCCCGGCTTATGTGGCATTGATGATCGAAGCTTTAGCTGATGGGGGTGTGGCTGTGGGTTTACCAAGAGCGATCGCTCAACAACTAGCTGTACAAACGGTATTAGGAACAGCTACACTGTTACAAGAAACAAAAATCCACCCAGCGGAACTCAAGGATAGAGTTACCAGTCCTGGTGGTACAACCATTGCCGGTGTCAGCGCCTTGGAAAAAGCCGGTTTTCGTTCCGCTGTTATTGAAGCCGTCAAAGCCTCAAAAGAACGCGCTCAGGAATTGGGGAAAGGGTAAGAGGTGAGGTTGTTGATCCCATCTACCAGTAAAATCACAGATCACATTTACTGTTCATATACTTCGCTGCGATGAGCGATAGCCACAACAAATACCTGCACAACTTCATCTTCTATTGAATAGATTACTCTGTAGTCGCCGATTCGGTAGCGATAGTACCCGGCATAATCTCCCTTGAGGGCTTTGATGTTGGGATGCGACTGGGGGGTTTGCTCTAGCTGCTGTAAACATCGGGCAATTTTCTTTGCTAGGGCTTTATCAGCATTAATATAAACCTTTTGGGCATCGGGATGGAGAATAACTTCATACATCAGAGCGAAGAGTTCTCCAGTTTGTGTAATGGGTTTTAGAAGTTGTTTGATTTTGCTTAACTCGTTCTAGCAATCCAGGAATTGCTAAAAGTTCTTGGGTTGCGGCTTCGCTTTCAGCATTTGCTAAGTAAGCTGCAAAATCAGCAAGGACTTGTAATCGCTCTGGTGATAGTTGCTTGAGTAATTCATTAAGCTGATTCTGTAACTCTGTCACCGATACTAAAATCTCTGATGATCTATCTGAACCTGGGGAATTATCCATAGTATTCATTTACTTGCTTCCACTTTCTGAAATTGCTAAATTAGCTGTTGGGAAATTTTGTAGTTATTCAATCTATTGATCACATTTATTGATATCAAACTTATAAGGAAAAAGTGTGATCACTAATAATCTTCCTTTTTGCGGTCAATAATATCAATTATCAAAAAACCCTGATCTGTTTCTTTAAATAGTAGCCGTACTGTGGGATCTACTTTGACTACCCACGTATCTGTATCCTCAAGTTTATCAGACTTTAATCGCTGTGATTTATCAACATCTAGCTGCTTTATTACTTTAGAAACCCTATTTTTCTGACTTGATGGCATGGTTTCATAAGCCATCAAAGCTTTTTCTCTAAATTGCACAGTCATATTTATATCTCCATAAACTAGCAGCAGGGGAAGAAATCAAAGGTTTACCCCTATATCATAGCCTTATTTAATCCGCTTCATTAACGTACCCTAAAATATAGTGCGATAGCGAAACGCTCCGTAGGAATCGCTATCCTCAATTTCATTAAATTGGTCTGGGAGAGCGATCGCACTTTTTAAATCTGGGCAAATCCAAGACGTTATTTAACTACAAATTGCCAGACTCTAATTTTTTCTTGATTTGATCGAGATAGGCTTTTCCATCACGAATATTAGGATATCCTGATTTAATCCATTGAATTAAAGCCTCACCAAGCACAAGCACCCTTTTTTGAGATTCATTCCATTCTTGAATAGTGCCGTATACGGTAACTGCCAAAGATACACCAAATGTGAAAGGAGCTAATGCAATACCTATGACACCCCATAATGCCTCAATTTTTGCTGCGCTCCATACACCCTCCCAAAACACCTTGCTAATAGATTCAGCATTTTGCATTTTTTCTGCTGGAACACCCATAATCTCACAAATTATCAGATTCATCTCATGTAATTTTGCTGGGAAAAAAGTAACAGAAGAAAAAGGAATGAGTGCTGATGCTGCATTGCCTTCTGCATATTCAGTCACTATTCTTCTGGCTACTTGCTCTCGTACTTGCAAAATATTACTCTCAATATTAGTTAAAGCCTGTTTAGCTGGATCAATCACTTTAATTAAGGTGCTACTGTAATCAGCGTGATTATATAACCAGTTCATCAAGTCTTTTGGAGGTGGCTGTCTCTTGTAAGATTCAGAATCAGCATCAAAAAGAGATGCAGAACCAAAAACAATATCAGTTTCAATATTGTTTACAAAAGGTTTCATCTTGGATTTTATAACTTCAAGAATTCGTTCTTTGTCAGCACGGGGTTGGTTTTGAAATTTATCATACTTATTAAAAAAGACGACGGTAGGAAGTCCAGGCATAATTTTGGTTGCCCATCTAAACAACTCAAGTTCTGGTTCATAGGGCTGATCATCTATTACAAGTATCTTTACGTGCGCTCGACGAATATTTTCTTTGGCTTCTTCATCATCAGCCAAGTTGTGCATAATACCGGGTGTATCATGGATTTCCCACTTATCAAGTTTTATTGAACCATTAGCTTTTATGGCTGTACCTTGAATAACATCAGTTTTGTAAACATCAGCTTTTAAGAGAGCATTTGATAAAGAGGATTTACCTGCGTTTACTTTACCCATTACTACTATCCTGATATGTTGCTCTTGAAGTGCTTCCAGAATTGCGTCGAGAGTATTAAACTCATCGATAATCTGTTCTTTTTCACTTTGACTTATATCCAAATTTACTAATTGAGTTTGAAGAGGCTTTAGTTTTCCATGAATATCTTCTCGTATTGATTTCAAAGATTCCAAACGATTAGCTTGTAATGTCATAGTTTTTCCCTTTCCTTAAAGATTTGAATGTTGATTGATTGGGTTTCGATTACATACCCATCATACCTACACTATATCGCACTACTATAGTATTTTTCTGTTTTTATACATAATTTTTTTATATAACGTCTGTATCCAGGTATTAGACAGAGTTTTTCTGTAGTAAGCTGTATTAACACTGTCCCATCTGGGTTTTTGCTCTCAACGTAGCAAATCACTAATCAAGTTACAGCAAATTGTCATCAAACCCGGAACAAGAACCCCACCCCCAACCCCCTCCCCGCAAGCGATGAGGGGGCTAAGATGTACCTTATATGATTGGAAATCGCTGTATGATAGTAAATAGTCTGCTTGTAAATTATGAAGGTTAAAGAAGTTCTAAAAATTCTGGAAGCAGATGGTTGGTATATAGATCGTACCAGAGGTAGTCATCGTATCCTCAAACATCCAAGCAAATCAGGTATTGTAGTTGTACCCGGAAAGCCAAGTGATGATATTCCAGTCGGTACACTCTCATCAATTTGGAAGCAAGCAAAATTATGAACGAAAAAATGATTGAGTACACAGTCATCTACGAACGTGGCCAGACAAACTGGGGCGCTTATGTTCCCGACTTACCTGGTTGTGTCAGCATTGGCGATACTTTAGCAGAAGTACAGGAAAATATTAAAGAAGCGATCGCATTATACCTAGAAGTATTGAAAGAAGATGGACAACCCATACCCGAACCATCTACAGAAGTTGGTAAAGTTGCAGTGACAATATAATCACAGCTACCGGGATATAAATCCACCATGCAAACACTAGCCGTTACTGAAACTATCACCACCATCGCTGAAGCAGAAAAACGACTTGGTTTGAGTCGCAGCAAATCTCAGGATTTTTTTACAGAATGGCATGATCAATTACCTGAAATTAATCCCAATGACCGCACTAACCTAGAAATTCTCTGGAAACGTTATCTTTATCATCGTTCAGGTGGACATTTATTGGAAAGTACAGTAATGCTATTACTCGTTTCTCCATTACTTACCGTTGCCGGTTTATATGATCCACCTTTTCGCATCAAAGCAGAAGAATCTGTACAAATAACAATAGCTGATAGCGAAGAAACTCTCCAGGGTCGAATAGATTTACTGGTATTGCAAGATCAACTATGGGTAATTGTTTTAGAATCAAAAAAAACCATGTTATCAGTGTGGTCAGCATTGCCACAAACCCTGGCTTACTTAATGGCTAGTCCCAACACTAATCTACCTAACTTTGGAATGTTAACCAATGGCGATGATATTGTATTTGTCAAACTAGAAAATAAACACTATGCCATATCACGAGTATTTGCCCCATTGTCTACCCAAAGCGAATTAGAATCTGCCTGTCGAGTTTTGTGCAAAATTGCCGAAATAGTAAAATGATAAAAAAGTGTAAAATTAGGGAAAGAGGAAAAATACTATGCTAACCCAAACAGATTACGCTCTCTGGATTGAAGAGACAATTAATCTATTGAAAGAGCAAAATTATCATAGTGTTGACTGGGAAGACTTAATTGAGGAGATTGAAAGTTTGGGAAGGAGTCAAAAGCGAGAATTGCGAAATCGGCTCATCACAATGTTAGAACATTGTCTTAAACTTTGTTATTCAGACTACGTTCAAGACTATCGTGGTTGGACAGAAACAATTAAGCGTAGTCAGCGAGAATTGAAAGGCTTATTGGAAGACTCTCCCAGCTTAAGACCGTATTGGGATGAAATATTTATAGAATGTTATATCAGCGCATTAACGACTCTGCGAGAGAACTCTGATTATCAATCTTTTTCTTTTCCTGATGATTGTCCTTTTCCTCAAGAAATAGATCAAATTTTGCAACAAACTTCTTGGCGGAAGTAGTCAGTGTAATTACCTATCGAGTTCTCCGCAAAATTGCCGAAATAGTAAAGTAATTAAAAAAAGCTCAGTCATACCTTCACAACTTGCGCTTTTCATGTCAACGTAGGAAACCACTAATCACGTTATGATAGTGGATAGTCTGCTTGTAAATTATGATTGAGTGAATTATTCTGCCTTCGCTAATGAAATTGACATTGAGTCAATATTCCCCTTTGAATTAGATCAATTCCAGAAAGAAGCGATCGCTTCCCTCAATGCTGACCGTTCAGTAGTCGTCTGTGCGCCCACAGGCTCAGGAAAGACCCTCATCGGGGAATATGCTATCTATCGTGCCTTATCTCGCGGGAAACGGGTATTTTACACCACTCCCTTAAAGGCATTATCTAATCAAAAACTTCGAGACTTCCGCGAAAAATTTGGCTTTGATCAAGTTGGACTCCTCACCGGAGACGCTTCCATTCACAGGGATGCACCAATTTTAGTCATGACCACAGAAATTTTCCGCAATATGCTCTATGGTACACCCATAGGTCAAATCGGCATCTCCTTAACCGACGTTGAGGCTGTGGTGCTAGATGAGTGCCACTACATGAACGATCGCCAACGCGGTACAGTGTGGGAAGAATCCATCATCTACTGTCCCCGCAGCGTCCAACTTGTAGCCCTTTCCGCTACCGTTGCCAACAGTGATCAACTTACCAGTTGGTTAAATCATGTTCATGGGCCAACAGACCTGATTTACTCCGATTTTCGCCCCGTTCCCCTAGAATTTAACTTTTGTAATCCCAAAGGATTATTTCCGTTATTAAATGAAACCAATACCAAAATTAATCCCCGCTTAGTCAAAAAGGCTAAAAAAGGATATTGGGAAAAAGGCAAAGCTGGTAGACCAGAACCGCCCGGTATTATTTATACCCTCAGCCAACTGCAAGAACGGGATATGCTCCCTGCGATTTACTTTATTTTCAGTCGTCGGGGCTGTGATAAGGCTGTCGAAGAAGTTGGTGATTTATGGTTAGTTAATAATGATGAGTCCCAAATCCTGCGGCAACAAATTGATGAATTTTTACGCAAAAATCCTGATGCTGGTAGGGCTGGACAAGTTGCCCCACTGTATCGAGGCATAGCTGCCCATCATGCCGGGATTTTACCAGCCTGGAAAGGATTCGTCGAAGAACTGTTTCAACAGGGATTAATTAAAGTTGTATTCGCTACGGAAACCTTAGCAGCGGGAATTAATATGCCCGCCCGGACAACAGTAATTTCTACTTTGTCTAAGCGGACTGATAATGGACATCGCTTACTCAATGCTTCGGAATTCCTGCAAATGGCAGGTCGCGCTGGTCGTCGGGGCATGGATCTCCAAGGCTATGTAGTGACATTACAAACTCCTTTTGAAGGAGCTAAAGAAGCGTCTTATTTAGCTACATCTAAGGCTGATCCCCTAGTTAGTCAGTTTACACCCAGTTACGGCATGGTATTGAACCTGCTGCAAACTCACACCATAGAAAAAGCCAGAGAACTGATAGAACGGAGTTTTGGACAATATATGTCCAACTTGCATTTGCAACCAGATTTTGAAGAACTGGCGCAAGTTCAAGGCGAATTATCGCAAATTCAGTCACAATTGGCAGCTATTGATGAAAATGAATTGATGCAATATGAAAAATTGCGTCAACGGCTGAAAGTAGAACGGCAAATTTTCAAAACCTTGCAAGAACAAGCACAGGAAGATAGACAGGCACAACTGGCAATGATGCTAGATTTTGCCATATCTGGAACTATGTTGAGTCTCAACGACAGAAACGCCATGTCACCCCTACCGATAACAGTAGTGTTGGTTGACAAAGCCGTGAGTGTGGGTGAAACATCTTACTTTGTCTGCTTAGGGCAAAATAACCGTTGGTATGTGGCAACTTCAGCAGACATATTAGATATGTATGCGGAAATACCACGGGTAGAAGTTCCAGCGGAGCTAATACCACCTTCAGAATTGAGCTTGAAACGAGGACAATCAATCCGTGGTGATGAAAGCACGATAGCGATCGCTCAGAGTATACCCAATCCTGAAGAATTTAATCATCTACCGACAGAGGTACAGGAGCAACTCAGTCGCTTAACTGCGGTTCAAGAACAGTTAGAAACCCATCCCATTTATAAATCGGGGAATATTGCCAAAATATTTAAAAATAGAGCGCGTTGTGTGGAACTAGAAGCAGAACTTGAACATTTACAAGAGCAAGTATCATTACAATCCCAACGATATTGGGAAGAGTTTCTCTGTTTAATTGAAATCTTGCAATCCTTTGAATGTTTAGATAATTTAGTCCCCACAAAATTAGGACAAATTGCTGCGGCTATTCGCGGTGAAAATGAATTATGGTTAGGTTTAGTTCTGTCCAGTGGAGAGTTAGATAATATTGGTCCCCATAACTTAGCAGCAGTAATAGCCGCTTTGGTGACTGAAAGCCCCCGTCCAGATACAAAAGTTGACTTTAATCTATCTCCAGAAGCGGACGCAGCTTGGTTAACATTGCAACCCATTCGTCGTTCTGTATTAAAGGTGCAGTATCGTCATGGGGTAGCCTTACCGGTGGGTTTGGAAACTCGTTTTATCAGCTTAATCTCTTTGGTGGAACAGTGGGCATTAGGGGTAGAGTGGAAAGTATTATGTGAAAAAACCACTTTAGATGAAGGAGACGTAGTGCGAATTTTACGCCGCACTCTGGATTTATTATCTCAGATTCCTCATGTTCCTAATTTACCAGATATGTTGCGGCGAAATGCTCAACGGGCGATGCAGTTAATTGATAGATTCCCTGTGAATGAAGCAATGGAGTAATCAGTTAAAAAATCTCTAATTTACAGACCATATTTAAATAAAACCATTGTGGGACGGGCATCTTGCCTGTCCGAGTTGTGTAATTTGAATATGCTATTGCTGACAATCATAAATTTAAGTAGTTATTCTTAATCTGTTGAAAAATCATTAACGCTGTTTTTGAGTAAAAAGGTTAAGTAAATGCAAACGCTAATTAGACTCAAAATTGAAAGATTTATTGAAGATGGGCAAGAATATTTTGTGGCTACAAGTGAGGATTTACAGGGTTTAGTTACAGAAGGAAAAACAGTACAAGAAGCTATAGAAATTGCTGAAGATGTAGCTAAGGTATTATTAGATTTAGAGAGAGAGAAAAATCAGAATTTTTATCTCCAAGATTTACCTTCCCAATTTGAATATCCGCTAATTATGGAGGTGTGATGGGAAGATTAGCAGGGTTTTCTGATCGAGAAGTAATTAGGAAGTTGGGAAAACTAGGTTTTGAGTTTTACCGTGCAGCAAAGGGAGATCATGAAATTTGGTTTAATCCAGAAACAAATCAAAAAACAACTATTCCTCATCATCGAGAGATTAAGGAGGGAACACTGAGAAGTATTTTAAAACAAGCTCAAGTTGATGTTGATATTTTTCTGGATATTTAGTTATTAGAGCCAAAAAAATCAAATAGGAGTATTACAGATGTGGTTTACTGTTACATCTCTTCTTGATATTTCACTAACAATGTAGGAATATAATCATAGCCATCAACACCAATAATGGCAATCATTTTGGGGCGATTTTGTTGGAGTAATAATTGGAATTTGTCTGTACCAATTTGTCCCCTAATAATAGTCAATAAACCAGCAGGTTGTCGCCATTCATCAGAAGCAATTTGATCTAAAAGATACATTCCTAGACTACCAGTATAAACTGCTTTTTCATAATTAGCCATAAGATAATTAGCTTCAGCTAAATATGCTAAATTTCTGCCTTGTAAATACAAATCACCAGAAACTTGGGCGGCTTTAAAGGCATTTTCTAAATAGTTAATTGCTGTTGGATATTGTGCGGTAACTAAATAAGCAATTCCTAAACTACTAAAACATAAAGCTTGACTTTGTAAATCATTTAATTTTTCTGCTAGTTTTAATCCTTGTTCCAGATAGTTAATTGCAAATTCATAAACTTCTGGTTCACTAATTTCTGTTTGCTTGGCTTGCATGACTTCGCTATAACCTAGATTTACTAAAGCGTTAGCTTCTCCAGTTTTGTCCCCGGTTTGTCTACTAAAAATTAATGCCCGTTGACTATAATTAATGGCTTCACCATAATTTCGTTGTTGCACATAAGTCCGACTCAGATGGTTAAGATTGGCGATTTCACAGATTTTATCTCCGGCATTTCTGGCTATTTCTACGGCTTGTTGATGAAAATCAAGGGAGCGATCATATCTGCCTAAACCGCGCTGGGAATACCCCAATAATGTCAAAATCCGGGCTTTTTCTTGAGTACCTTCGGCAGAACGTAAAGGGGCATCTAAATAATCTAAAGCATCCCGCAAATAACTACCAGAAAATGAGGCAAAAATCCCACCGTAAAGGGGAAAGTAAGGACGTTGGGCAAAGGTTCGCAAAATTTGCAGCATGATTTGGGATGCACCATTGCTATATATTGCTGCTTGATTTTGAAAACCGCTGGCTAATTGACTCCAAATTACGGCAAAGGTTAAAAATGTGGAAATAGATAATTTGGGTCCTGCTTGAATATCATAAGCTTGTTGGTCAAACCAATTAATTAAACCCCTTTGTAAAAGCTGTAAAATTATTGTTAATTCTACCCAATTACTCAAACTGATTTGCTGTTGTTGTTGAGCAAATTCCAAAGCCGATTGTTCTTTGGCTAGAATCTGAAAAAATGCTTGGGGAACTTCACTATTAACTACTTTAGCCCAACTTGCCCAAGGACTATTTTCTCCAGGTACACCTCCAAATCCTAATGAATTTTTGCGTTCATACATCCAATTCAGTAAATTTGCTTGGATTCTTTGCCAAGAAGCGATACCACGATTAATCCCGTCAGCAATTTGCTGAAAATCTTGATTAGCACTGGCAAATTGTTGTAAAGATTTGGCTAACTGTTGAAGTTGAGACAAATTTAAGGGATACTTCTGATTAGGATCAGTAGCTCGTAGCAAAGCCGTTAATCGCTCATCTGCGGTGGCTGTGGTAATTTCCCGCATAGATAGAGATATCGCTTCAGTGGCTTTATTTTGTTCTTGCCACCGTTGCCATTGAGTTTGGATGGTTTTGGCAGCGCGTAAGCTGCGGGTGGCTTTGGCTTTTTTCAGTTCATCGGTTTCCGAGTCTACCTGAGATTGTATCGTATTCAGGCGATCGCTCAAAACTAACTCAAACACCTCTCCAGTCCCGGAAGTGATACCTTTGAGCAACATTTGATAAACCTGCTCTACAGAGCTAATCTTACCCTTGAGGGTGGTTTCGATAATATCGTTAATTAAAGCGAGATAATGCTCGCGCAATGGTAAAGGGTCTGACACTTTAGCTAATAGAGAACATCACAACAATTCTTATTGTAGTCCCGATGATAATCATATTTGACCTGATAATTTTTGAATCTTTACCTAAATCTGGATTTTCTATACCTCTGTTTTAGTGGAAATTTTCTAAAGCTATAACATTACACCTAATACAAGCAATTACTCAGGGACATATATTATCTAAAATTAATACAATCCCTGGTAATATTTACAGTATATTTGTCCGATAAATTCGTGATCAATTTTCTCGTTGTTTCTTGATAATTTTCTCGAAAATCTCATTTATTCCTGGATGTAATAAGCAATGAGTTTGTAAGGTTTTTAACTAACTAATATTTTGATTTCTTAAGTGACATTTTCAACTAATTTATCCGGTTTTTACCACTTTCTTTATGAAAGGATAAGCATAAGTAAGTCAAAATCATCATTAGGATGTATTTAATTATGGAGCAAATTCGAGATAATAGGCAAAACATATTTAGGAAATGAGTTTATGGACCCGACTTCTCTTATTCTTGCAGCATTGGTAGCTGGCGCAGCAAAAACGGCTGGCAGTGTAGCTCAAGATACTTACGACGGATTGAAAGCTTTGATTAAGCGTAAATTCGAGAGCCAAGGCAAAACAGATTCAGCTACTATTTTGGATAAGTACGAACAAAAGCCCGAAAAGACGAAAGCTCTTTTAGAAGATGAATTAACTGAGGTTGGGGCTGATAAGGATGAAGAAATTATTAAACTAGCTCAAAAATTAATGGAGCAATTAAATCCTCAAGCAGCCGCAGAGGGGAAGTTTAGTGTACAAATTTCTGGAGGTACAGTTCAGGGTTTGACACAGAACAATCCTGGAACAATAACTCAGAACTTCAGTTAATTTATAGAGTATTTAGAAAATGACTGACGATAATTTTGTTAATATCTCTGGAGGTAACGTTCAGGGGTTTATCCAAGAAAATCATGGAATTGTCTCTCAATACTTTATTTCCCAAGTATCTGAGTTGTTTAGTGGGCAAATATCTGGTACACAACAGCCCTTAACTCAAGTAGAATACGGACAGAGGAAAGTTTTACTCAGTAAAGTCAAAGAATATTGGATTGAAGGGGTTTTAGAAAAGTCATTGCATACCCAAGCCATGATTGAACTTGGTCTAGAAAAGCGATTAGATGCAGTAGAGCGTCCATTTAGTGGCTTTGAAGAATTACCAGAAGAGTCTAGACAAATTTTACCTAAAGGAACAGGTGCAACTGAAGTTTTCAATCAAATAGGAGAGGGAAGAACTCTGTTAATTTTAGGAGAACCAGGGGCTGGGAAAACCATAACCCTCCTGAAACTAGCACAGAATTTGATTGCTCGTGCTGAAGCAAATTTGAGTCGGCTGATTCCAGTGGTGTTTAATTTATCTTCTTGGGGGAGTAAACGGCAAACCATTGTCGAGTGGCTGGTACAAGAACTTTGGCAAAAATACCAAGTTCCTAAAGAAGTAGGTAAAGACTGGGTTAAAAATCAAAAACTGCTACTGTTGCTGGATGGTTTAGACGAGGTAAAAGTTGATCTGCGAGAAGCTTGTGTCGAAGCTATCAACCAATTTATGCAAAATTACGGACAAACTGAAATGGTGGTTTGTAGTCGAATTGCCGATTATGAAGCTCTTTCTAATCGTCTGCAATTACGAGGTGCAATTTGCATCCGCTCATTAACTATTCAGCAGGTTAATCAATATTTAGACACTGCTGGTGAACAACTAGAAGCAGTCAAGGCTTTGCTTGAGGAAGATACCGCACTGCAAGAGTTAGCCAAGTCTCCTTTAACGCTTAGTATTATGACTCTGGCTTATCAAGGTAAAAATGTGGCAGAACTATCTCAAACGGGTTCGGTAGAAGCACGCCGCGAACACCTATTCAATGCTTATATTGAGCGAATGTTCAAACGCAGGGGAGTTAATCAGCAATACCCAAAAGATCAGGCAATACACTGGCTAAATTGGCTGGCGCAAGGGATGTCTCAAACATCTCAATCTACCTTTTTAATTGAGAAAATACAGCCTAATTGGTTGCAGTCTCCTCTGGAAAGAAGACTTTATCGCATTGGAACTATCCTAATTGGGATACTGATTATTGGATTGATCTTGTTTTCAAGTGAGACTTTAGATTCACATAACAACATGATTACCCGTTACAACGTAGTAACGATGGATGCAGCAATCTGGGGTCTAATTTTATGGTGGAATTTCGGCAGGGGTAAAGCAGAAATAGAAACTTTTGAAACTTTGACATGGCCTTGGAAAAAAACAGGAAAAGAGCTACTTGATGGCTTAATCTCTGGACTAAAGTGGAGTCTAATTTTGTCCCCGATTGGGGTGGTGTGGTGTGGTCTAACTTGGAAAGAGCCAAAAGGTTACGAGAAAATAATAGTATTTGGAATAATTTTAGGATTAATCTTTGCGCTACTTATAGGATTGATTCGTGGGTTGAGAGGCGCAGAAATAGAGACAAAAACTGTTCCCAATCAGGGAATTTGGATATCTGCTTTTAATGCAGGGATTATTACATTAGTTAGCTGGTTGATTTTGTTCCCAATTATTTATAAGTGGTTTCCTCAAGGGGTACAATCAAAAACTTCTATAATAAGTTGGGGACTAATTTTAGGGCTACTTTTTGGCGGTGGAATATCCTGTATTCAACACTTAAACTTACGACTTATTCTCTGGATTAACGGTTTTATCCCTAGTAATTTGGCTCGCTTCCTCGATTATGCCAGTGAGCGTATTTTTCTGCAAAAGGTGGGGGGTAGTTACATCTTTATTCATAGGATGTTACTGGAACATTTTGCAACGCGAATCCAGCCTACACAATCTGAAATTAGGAATACCAATCAAACTATAAAAGTCATTTTTATTGGGGGAATAATTATTGTTGCTAGTCTTATTTATTATCATATTTGTTCAACTGCTGCGGAATATCAATTACGGTATCAAGCAAATATGCTGATTTCAACAATGGATTCAGTTCGCAAGTATAATAATGATAAAATTACACCTTTATTAAAAACACAATCAGAACAAACATTTTTGCGGGAAAGCATTCCCACCTTCGCTGTAAATCAAGTGTTTGATATATTTACCAATGCCTATAAAGATGATTATGGAGATTACCGTTATAAAGATGCGATGATTAATCCGACTAATCCTAATGATAAGGCGACGCTTGAGGAATTCAAAATTATTGAGACATTGAAACAACAAGATTTAGGTAATCAAAGTCAACTAGCAGGTTCAAACATCAATCAAGGATATGCAAAGATAAATGGTAAGAAATATTTCTATACATCTCGTCCCATAAAAATTACTGATAAGAATTGTTTGAGTTGTCATTCAACTCTAGAGAAAGCACCTCAATCACTACAGCTTCTCTATAAACAGGGCAAATATCTTGGTAATCAAGGATTTGATTGGGAATTTAATACAGTTATCGGAGCTAAGGTTGTTTATGTTCCTACAACTCAAGTGGATAATATAGCTCAAAGGTGTTTTATCATTTTGCTAGGAGTTCTGATGGGAACATTTGCTGTAATGATCATTATGAGGAGGATATTGATCTAAAACCAAATCAATTTTACTTCTGACTCCTGCTGGATTATATCTTCTTGTCATGTAATAAATAAGTCATCATTTCCCCTTTGCCTTTAATTTTAATTAAACCCCGTTCTTCCAGCAAATATTTATCTTTCAACAACTCATATGTAGCTTCACAAATCTGGATATTATCTGGAATACCGTGGGATTCCATTCTACTAGCTGTATTCACCGTATCACCCCACAAATCATAGGCAAATTTCTCTATAATAATCTTTTACAGGTATCCGCAGGATATTCAATTATGCCGCATTTATTTGAGCCATTAAATCAACGCAGTGTTAACTTTCCCAATCGCATTGCGGTGTCACCCATGTGCCAGTATTCCAGCGAAAATGGCTTTGCAAATGACTGGCATCTCGTTCACCTTGTCAGTCGTGCTGTGGGCGGTGCAGGGCTGATTATGACGGAAGCAGCGGCAATTGAGCCACAAGGACGAATTACACCGCAAGATTTGGGAATTTGGCAAGATGCCCACATTGAAATGCTGGCGAAAATTGTCGAGTCACTACATCATCATGGGGCTGTAGCTGGGATTCAGCTTGCTCATGCCGGTCGAAAAGCTAGTACCACAGCACCTTGGGATGGAGGTGGAGAGCTTTCTGAATCTGAAGGAGGATGGACTCCAATTGCTCCCAGTCCTATTCCCTTTAAATTAGAAAGTCCTGCTCCTAAAGCATTGAGTATTGAAGATATTAAAGAACTGATTGCATCATTTGTAAATGCGGCTCAACGTTCCCTAGCAGCCGGATTTAACTTAATTGAAATTCACGCGGCTCATGGTTACTTGTTGCATGAATTTATGTCTCCACTGAGCAATCAGCGGACAGATGAATACGGTGGCAGTTTTGAAAATCGGATTCGGTTTTTATGTGAAGTAGTTCAAGCCGTGCGAAACATTTTACCAGATCAGATGCCGCTGTGGGTGCGGATTTCTGCCATTGATTGGATTAGTGATGGTTGGGATATTGAGCAAAGTATTGCCCTCTGTCATATTTTAAAATCCCTGGGCGTTGATTTAATAGATTGCTCATCAGGGGGAATTGTACCTGGAGAGAAATTTGTCGTTGGTGCTGGTTATCAAACGGCCTTTAGCGATCGCCTTCGCCGCGAAGCTAAAATCGCTACCGGAGCAGTGGGCATGATTACAGAACCGGCACAAGCCGATCAGATCCTTCGCACTGGACAAGCAGACATGGTGTTAATCGGTCGAGAAATGTTACGTGATCCTTACTGGGCAAGGCGGGCTGCAAAGCAACTACGCCAACTTGTATCAGTCCCCAAGCAGTATGATCGCGCCTGGCATTAAGAACATCTAAAACCAAATTAATATGAAGCTGCATAGAATACAACATCAAGAATAATTGACCGCAGATAAACGCAGATAAACGCAGATAAATATGGATGATTATTATTCTGTGCAGTCTCTCAATCCCCATTTTGCGTTATGAGTAGTTACATCAGTGTAACTGGATTGAGAGAAAATAAATGGCTCGTCACCCGACTTTAACTTTTGATCGTGGTACGTTAATTTTACACCCACCACCACGCAGTAAAACTTGGATAGATTATGCAATTTGGGATGATAGAATTGAAAAATTCCGTATTCCGGCAATTAGATACCGTTCCTTAGTTGAAGCACTCCAAGCAGAAGCCACAGATTTTATTGATCAAGCTAAGGCTTTTTATCCCTTAGAGTTGGTTGCCAGTTTAGAAATGACTCCCTATCCTCACCAAAATGAGGCGTTAGCGGCTTGGAAACTCGCAGGACGACAGGGGGTAGTTGTGCTACCGACAGCAGCGGGTAAGACCTATTTAGCCCAAATGGCGATGCAAGCCACACCGCGCACGACATTAATTGTCGTCCCCACCTTGGATTTAATGCACCAGTGGTATGCTCACTTAGTAGCGGCTTTTCCTGACGGGGAAGTAGGTTTACTGGGGGGTGGTTCGCGGGATAGAACCGCAATTTTAGTTGCTACCTATGATAGTGCGGCTATTCACGCAGAAAGTTTGGGTAATAAATATGCCTTGATAATTTTTGATGAATGTCACCATTTACCTACAGATTTTAACAGAGTTATTGCAGAATATGCGATCGCTCCCTATCGGTTAGGACTTTCCGCAACCCCAGAACGCACAGATGGTAAACACGTTGATTTAGATATCCTCATTGGTAAAGAAGTTTATCGCAAATGTGCTGAAGATTTAGCAGGAAAAGCTTTAGCTGCTCATGAAATTGTGCAAATTAAGGTTAAATTATCCCAATTAGAACGGGAAAAATATAATCAGTTAATTCAAACTCGCAATGATTTTTTAAAGCAATCAAAAATATCTTTAGGAAGTCTCCAAGGTTGGCAAATGTTTGTGCAAATGAGTGCGCGTTCTCAACCTGGACGTAGGGCAATGTTATCACATCGTCAAGCCAAAGAAATCGCTTTAGGAACAGATGGTAAAATTCGGGTACTTGTAGACTTATTAGCCACCCATTATCCCGAAAGAATTTTAATTTTTACCGCTGACAATGCCACAGTTTACCGCATTTCTCAAGACTTATTAATTCCCGCAATTACTCATCAAACACCAGTTAAAGAAAGACATGAAATCCTAACTAAATTTAAATCAGGTGAATATAATACTTTAGTTGCTTCCAATGTCTTAAATGAAGGTGTAGATGTCCCCGCAGCTAGTATTGCCATTATTTTATCAGGAACAGGTTCAAGCAGGGAATATATTCAACGTTTAGGGAGGATTTTACGCAAAGGTAATATAGAAAATAAACAGGCAATTTTATATGAAGTCATAGCCGAAGATACCAGCGAAGAAGGAACTTCAGCCAGACGCAGAGGAGAAAATAATAGTCAGGAAGAAAAACCGCAAAGAGCAAATTTACAAGTTGTTTATAGTAGTGAAAAGAAAAGCGATTTAAAAGCAGCAGAACAGTTAGAAATTAATTATTCAACCGAAAAGAAAGATGTTACCAACAGACCTACTGATACACCGCCAAAACGGCGAAGAAATTATCCCAAAAAGACTGAAACTTGATCAAAAACATTTGAATCTAGCAACTGAATTAATTAGCTTTTTTCAGGAAGCAGTCGGAAAAACTCAAGGATTATTAGAACGTCAATTAGCAGACTTTGAAGGAGATACCACAGATTACCGCATGAAACGGGGTTTAGCTTATATTCTCAAAAGTGGTTTTTGTACATTTGAAGTAGTTAGTCCCCTCGAACCTCCCATGTTAAGAGCAAAAGTATTTGCATTAGCAGCAAAATCCGTTGCTAGTCGAGAATCAACTGATATTACTTTAAATAAAATTGCTGATGATTTAAGTCAAGAACTCAACCAAGAAGTTTTACCTGCTCAAATAAAAAATGGAATTTATGCTGATTTATCAGAAAATAAAATTTTAACTGCTTTTGATGCACCTAAACCAGAAGAAGTTTTACATCGTTATAATTTATCTCAAGTCCAAGGAGTTTTTTATAAAGCTAGTCAATTAGTATTAAATGCACATCGCAATGTTCCCGGAGAATATAAACTCTTATTTCGTTATTTAAAACTATTTCAACTAATGGCTTATATTGAAGGTGATGCTGATCATGGTTTTACAATTAGTGTAGATGGTCCTACCAGTTTATTTACTCCCAGTACCCGCTACGGTTTAGCCATAGCCAAACTAATTCCGGCTTTACTTCATGTCACCAAATGGAGTTTATCAGCAACCTTAAAAACCCGTGATTCTTATACAAACGAATGGAAAACTGGACGATTCACCCTCAATTCAGAATGTGGATTAGTATCCCATTATCCCCCAGGTAAACCCTATGATAGTATGTTAGAAGAATCCTTTGCGAGTAAATGGGATGGCTTAAAAAGTGGTTGGATCTTAGAACGAGAAGTAGATTTAATTCCCATTCCTGGTAGTGTAATGATTCCCGATTTTCGGCTAGTTCATCCAGACGGACGGGTGTTTATCTTAGAAATTGTCGGTTATTGGCGACCAGAATATTTACAAAAGAAATTTGCTCAAGTAAGAAAGGCAAATTGTGATAATTTGATCTTAGCAATTTCCGAAAGATTGAACCTAGAAAAAGCCGGAGTCAAACTAGATAACGTTCCCGCAAGAATAATTTGGTTTAAAGAAAAACTCTTACCAAAATCTGTATTAGCCGTCATGGAATAATCACAATTTTATATGAAACTGTACAGAATCATAAAAATCTGCGTTTATCTGCGTTTATCTGCATTTATCCGCGTTCAATTAATAATAAACTTAACTAACAACAGTTACAGCCCGCAGTTCTTCTTGAAAGACTCGGCGTAGTGTATCTTCATCTAAGGGGGGTTTGGCTTGATCAAGATATTCTCGTAACGCTTGGTTCATCATTGTTTGATAACCTTTCCCTTCAGCGTCTCCTTTTTGTCTAAACGCTTCCAAAATATCATCATCAATATAGATGGTAATACGAGTTTTACCTTGTTGTGGGATAATCGCACCCCGTTTAGCTTGATCAAAATCATATTCCGGTTTCATATTCACGTCTCTCCTTAGGAGTAGCAGGACGGGCAGAAATTAAGCGAATGTTATCACCTCGATAGGTATAGACTACTACTAGCAACCGCCAAAGGTGATCCATCCCCATAATAATAAATCGTTGTTCACCTTGTGCTGATTGATCTTCAAAAGAAAGTGCATAAGGATCGAACAAGACGGCCTCAGCATCAGAAAAACTGACTCCGTGTTTTTGTAAATTGCTTTTAGCTTTTTCAGGATTCCATTCAACTTGCATACATATATTATATGTATTTGTGAGAATTATGTCTAAGGAATCGTAAAGTCTATTTTGACTAGAAATCTGATTCCAGTGAATAAGGTGCGTCAGAGAGAAGATATCTGTTTTTTACAAAATTATCGGGTCTGACGCACCCTACAAACTACTCTCTGTGCCTTGTGCGTCTCTGCGTGAAAAAAATTCAAAAAAGAATATTATTTCCCTTTACCAGATTTAAGAGATAACAGCATCTCCATTTGAGTCAGAGATTTACTAGGACTATTAACAGTCACACCAATACCACGAAGAGAATCGAGAATAGCAGTAGCGTCCGCAGGTAAAGGTTGACTTTGAGCGGATAAACGCTCAATTATGGTTTTGGTTTTTTCCATATCTAAATAGAAATAACCACCATTGGGTTTTTGTAAAGAACCTGTAACAGTTTTAAAAGTATCACTTTGATCAAGTGCTGCACCTTTGCGATCTGCTAGTGTTTCCGCAACGGGTCCACCAATAGCCAGAAATGCTGTATTATCATTGAGCCAACCATGTGCCACTAGAGCGCCTTGTTGGGGGATTTGCCATTCTGTGACATTTTTACCGCCAATGGTTCTTTGAGCGACATTCAGCCGTTGCTGTTTGGCAAAATTATCGAGTTTAGTGAAAGTGGCTTCAGCAGTTTTGCGATCGCTCGTATCTAATACTAGCGCACCTCCAAAACCCACATTAGCTAATAAACCTTGATTAGATTGAATTGCACCTAAACCAAACTCACCATTCATCCAGCCAAAAATATCTTTATCTAAATCAATTTGCAGGACTTTTAATTGAGTCCGCGCTTGTTGCAGTCCTTGATTTAATTCCGGATAATCTTTAGATTGTTCCACAAAAGTTTGCCAACTTTTACTAATACCTTGTCCACTAGCTAAAGCCAAAGTTTCACTGGGGAATTGTCCCACAATTTTGGCGGGAGTAGTTTGATATTCAAATTTATTCAGTTGGGGATCTAAATTCACAATTGCTTTTAATCTTAATCCGCCATCATCTATGCCCACAACTGCTGTCAGTGATTTGACTTGCTTAATTTGCGCGAGGGTTTGTGGAGGTAATTGTTTAGATTGAGGATTGAAAGCAGTTAATTGTTGTACCATATTGGCATAATCAGGAACATAAATTTGCGCTAAACTGTTTTTAACATCCACACCTTTGCTAAGAATATCATTTGCCCCTTCTTTACTTGCAAAAGAAGGTTCGCCTTTATAGGTATCAATCGCTTTTTCTACAGTTTGTTTATTGGATGTAAACAGCAAATGGTCATTATTCAAAACTGTTACATAAGTCGGTTGACCTTGACGAGTAGATTCGATAATTTTTTGACCTTTGTAGTCCGATTCCTGAATTTTGACGTTTTTTTGGTCTTTCAACTTATTGGCAAATTTCAAAGCAGCTATTTTATCTTTAATCCCTACCACTAACAAATAATTTGGGGCTTCGGGGGTAGGAAAGTTATTCTCGGATACTTTTTTTGCATCTGGTGGTAGTACCGCAATCATCACCCCACCAACCCAAGGTTTGATATCTGCTTCGTAAGAAATTTTATGATCATTCAACATTTGTTGGTTGAAACTCTGGAATTCTTTTGTCAGTAATTTCTGCGCTTCCGGTGTACCAAACTGCTGTAACTTATGCCAGGATTCAGGATTAGTGTCAATATAAGTTGCCATTAGAGCAGTTGCAGGTACTAATTTAGCACTACCTAAAGGACTAGAACTATCACCACCACCCTTTAGATACATATAAGCTGCTATGCCTCCTGCTATAATTACAGCAGTACCGATTACAGGGATTAAAAATGATGATTTCTTTTCAGACATTGGTAAATGCTCCTTGTTGTTGTAAATTTTATTGCAGAATCTACGCAATGATCATTGGTAGACAGAGGATTTTATCTAATGGAGAACCCATGAAAAACAAGTATATTTTGGGGATTTTGTTAACTTAGTTGACATCAGTAAATATCGCATATTGAGTATAAAAGGGTTGAAAATACCTGGCGGTTAGAGACAGTTTACAATCAAGTGGTGAAAAAACATAATTCCCAGAGATTTTGATGTTTAAATCCTTTTTTCATCCCTAATTTCCGCTAATTTTACGGTAATTACTGATATAATTAACGGTTTATGCTCACCAAAAAGTTGTAATTGGGTCTAAATAATACTCCATTATGGTCAAGGCTGAATCCGCAAATGATATCTTATTCCTGTGAAAACAATAGTCAATTTCTCATCTCCAAGTTATTCTAAAACTAATCTATATGGAAAATTAGTAGTATTTGTACTCAATAACAAATGATCACGGATCAAGATTCTCTTGAATCAAGGTAGCGAAGAATTTGCTGATCAAAAAATGTCATACTACGCTACACTTCTTTACTTGTATGATTTACATCCCATTAAATCTTTTAGAATTAGAAGGCTAGAAATAATAAATGTTGCAGTTTTATTTTGATACCGAAAAAACCGGACACAAACGTTTTGAATTACCAGGGGCAAAACCACACTATAACCCTGACCGACCTGGACAGGTAGAACATATTTTTCTGGATCTGAGTTTGGATATCCCTAACCAAAGTTGCTACGGAACTTGTAGTATTCGCCTATTACCAGTGCGGAATGGGATTGATAGATTGACTTTGGATGCGGTAAATCTGAAGATCACCGCTGTACAAGTAAACGCAGTTGAGCAAAAATTTGAATATGATGGCGAAAAACTTGGTATTTACCTGTCACAACCCACTGAAATTGGTCATCGCTTGTTAATTGCGATCGCCTACGCCGCCGAAAAACCCCAACGGGGCATTTACTTTATTCAACCAAACAAACACTACCCCCACAAACCGACCCAAGTCTGGACACAAGGAGAAGACGAAGATTCTCGCTACTGGTTTCCCTGTTTCGACTACCCTGGACAATTATCAACTTCAGAAATTCGCGTTCGTGTTCCCAATCCCTTAGTAGCTATCTCCAACGGTGAACTAATTGACACCGTAGAGGAGGCAAAATACAAAACCTACCATTGGTCACAACAACAAGTTCATCCTACCTACTTGATGACCTTAGCCGTTGGTGATTTTGCGGAAATTCGGGACGAGTGGCATGGTAAAGCTGTTACCTACTACGTCGAAAAGGGACGAGAAGCAGATGCTCAACGCAGCATGGGCAAAACTCCCCAAATGATTGAATTTCTCAGTGAAAAGTATGGTTATCCTTACGCTTTCCCCAAATATGCTCAAGTTTGCGTAGATGACTTTATTTTTGGAGGCATGGAAAATACTTCCACAACTCTATTAAGTGACCGATGTTTACTAGACGAACGAGCAATATTAGATAATCGTAATACCGAAAGTTTAGTTGTCCACGAACTTGCACACCAATGGTTTGGGGATTTGGTGGTAATTAAACATTGGTCCCATGCTTGGATTAAGGAAGGCATGGCTTCCTATTCAGAGGTAATGTGGACCCAACGGGAATATGGCGACCAAGAAGCCGCATATTATCGGTTAAAGGAAGCGTGTAGTTATTTAAGTGAAGATAGCAGTCGCTACCGCAGACCCATGGTAACTCATGTTTACCGGGAAGCAATTGAACTTTATGACCGCCACATTTATGAAAAAGGATCTTGTGTTTATCACATGATTCGGGCAGAATTGGGCGATGAATTATTTTGGCAAGCAGTCCAAACATTTGTTCAAGACAACGCCCACAACACTGTCGAAACCATAGACTTATTAAGAGCAATTGAAAAAGCCACAGGACGAAATTTGGCTTTCCTGTTTGATCAATATGTCTATCGTGGTGGTCATCCTGATTTTAAAGTAGCTTATGCCTGGGATGGTGACGCAAATTTAGCGAAGGTGACAGTCACCCAAACCCAAGCCAAAGCCGATAGTAAGGATTTATTTAATCTCAGGATTCCCATTGGTTTTGGATATAAAGAAAATTCCCAACTCACGACTTTTACAGTTCGGGTACATGAAAAAGAACAAAGTTTTTACTTTCCACTAACACAAAAGCCTGATTTTATTAGCTTTGATGTGGGCAATAATTACTTAAAAACAGTCAAGTTAGAATTTCCAATTTCCGAATTAAAAGCCCAATTAGAATTTGATCCTCATCCCATTTCTCGCATTTATGCTGCGGAAGCTTTAGCGAAAAAAGGCGGATTAGAAGCGACTTTAGCCCTATCCTCAGCTTTGAAAAATGAGCCTTTTTGGGGTGTGCGGGTCGAAGTTGCTAAGGAATTGGCAGAAATTCAATTAGATCAAGCTTTTGATGGTTTAGTAGCTGGATTAGATGATCCTAGTCCCTTTGTGCGGCGGGCTGTGATTAGTTCTTTAGCGCGAATTAAAACTCATAATAACTATAAAGCTGTAAAGAGTGTTGTCCAACATGGGGATGCCAGCTACTATGTAGAAGCTGCGGCTTGTCGGACTATTGCGGCTATAGCAGCGGCACATTTGGAAGATAAACCCCATGAAGACAAGGTAATCAAGTTACTCAAATCTGTTTTAGAAGAACGGGCTGGTTGGAATGAAGTTGTCCGCAGTGGGGCTGTGGCTGGTTTAGCTGAATTCAAATCCTCAGAAGCAGCTTTAAGTTTATTACTGGAATACACGAAAGCTGGGATACCGCAACCATTACGTCTCGGTGCAATTCGCGCTGTTGGCAAAATTTCCACTGGTCAAACTCCCGCTAATATCGAACGAATTTTAGACCGATTAGCGGAAATTGCTAGAGAGACTTTCTTTTTAACTCAGGTAGCGGTTTTAACAGCCTTGGGACAAATGGAAACTCCCAAAGCCATTGGTATTTTGCAATCTTTAGCCAATCAAACCGCAGATGGCCGTGTTCGTCGCTATGCTGAAGAGGAAGTGAGTAAAGTGCAAAAGAATATTGGCACAGACAAAACCCTGAAGCAATTACGTGAGGAACTTGATCAAATTAAACAGCAAAATCAGGAATTGAAAAGCCGGCTGGAAAATTTGGAAGCAAAATCAAATTCAGAGGGAACAGGGAACGGGGAACGGGAAACAGATAAGAGGTTTTGAGCAACTTTACTTTTCGTTACATATTACTCTTCGAGAAGCCGCTCCGCGTCTACGGTTTTTTTCCGTTCACCTACTTAGTCTGTCAAATTTATTTTGACGGGTTTTTGGTAGTGCGGGCATCTTGCCCGCGTGAGCGTCTCGCTCACACTACAGTCCATCATTTTTATCTTGACAAACTACTAGTTCTTATTCACCAAGAGAACTCCACAAAAAAGATGATCCAATCTTGTGGGATGGGCATCTTGCCCGTCCTTGTATTATTAGCGGGCAAGATGCCCGCACCACAAGAAATTTTGGGATATTTTTTTAATTGGAAGTCTCCAAAAGCAAAAATATCTCAATTAACTCTACTTTAGGTAGTAGCAATATTTCTTGAGGTTGAGTAGTCTTAAATTTATTAATGCCTGAAAAACGTATATGTACCCTGGAGATAATTTCAGGGTATTTTTTTGTGTTTTTAACAATCACCTATTTTCGAGCAAAATGTTTTTCCATTATTTCTAAAATCATGGGTGCTGCAACACTACCACCACCACCACCGGAATGTTCTGCAAAGGCCACCACTAAAATTTCTGGCTTATCCGCAGGTGCATAAGCCCCAAACCAAGCGTGATTTTCTTTAACTCCTTTCCTCCAAGCTTCAGCCGTCCCACTCTTACCGGCTACCGGGGGAAGAGAGGGGACATTTAAGACCTTACCTGTACCTTCACTAACCACCTTTCGTAATCCTTCACGCAAAATTTTGACAGTTGTGGGCTTGAGATTTAATGATTCTCTCCAGCTTTTAGCTTCTTCATTATCTTTCAACACATGGGGTTGGACGCGATAACCACCATTAGCCGGAACAGCAAACATGACTGCGACTTGTAAAGGTGTAGCTTGTAAAGCACCTTGGCCAATGGACATATTCACAGTGTCACCGACACTCCAAGGTATCTTCCATGTTTTCTGTTTCCAATTTTCATCGGGAACTAAACCCTTGGACTCTTCTGTAGTAAATTCAAAGCCGGTTTTTTGACCAAATCCATATTTACGAGTCCATTCGATCAATGTTGGTCCACCGACTCGCTTACCAATTTGATAAAAGAAGGTATCGCTACTCCACTGTAATGCGCCCACAAAACCCAATGGTCCAAAACCAGCATGATTCCATTCACCAAAGGTAGTTCCACCAATAGTTAAAGAACCGTAGGTTTGTAATACCGTATCGGGAGAAAATTTACCTGATTCTAGTCCAGCGGTTGTGGTGACGATTTTAAAGGTACTGGCTGGAGGAAAGACACTAATAGCCCGATTAACTAAGGGATGTTCAGAACCTTGGACGGTTTCCCAATCTTTTTGAGAAAGTTTTTGTTTAGAAAAGATATTGGGGTCAAAGGTGGGATGAGATACCATGGCTAAGATAGCCCCATTTTTAGGGTCAATGGCGACTATTGCGCCATTGCGTTTACCTAAAGCTTTTTCTGCTGCCATTTGTATATCTAAATCTATGGTCAAGTGCAGATCATTACCAGCTTTCGCTTGTTTGCTTCCCAATATTCGTAGAGGTCTACCGCTACCATCTACTTCTATTTGCTGCCCTCCCCATTCACCTCTTAACAATTTTTCATACGCTTTTTCTACTCCCATTTGACCCATGACATCTCCTAATCTGTAGCCTTCAGCCTTCTTTTTTTCCAACTGTTTAGCGGTAACTTCACGGGTGTAGCCAAGTATATGAGCCAACTCTTGACCATGAGGATAATAACGCACAGCTTCCGTATTTATTTCTACTCCTGGTAGTTCATTTTCATACTCTTTTAAGGCTGTTACCTGTGCTTCATTTAAATTGCGAGCAATGCGAATTAGTGAAGAAGGATTAACAGCAGATTGTTCAAGTGTTTTCTCGATCTCTTCTTGGGGGGTGTCAAGAATTTTGGCTAGACGTGGACCAACTACCGGCCAGGAGGGTTTGGTATGTGCCATTGGCCATAAGTACACAGACCGGGGATAACGAGTGCTGGCTAATAATTTACCATTTCGGTCAAAAATATTACCTCTTTCTGGTTGTTTGGAAATAATCCGAATCCGATTAGATTCTGCGCGGATGCGGTGGTTTTTTCCTTCGATAATTTGTAAATATATTAATCTAGCGCCGATACCAGATAACATTAATAATGTGAATAAAATTACAAATGTGGATTGGACACCACGTCCAACTGTGCGTGTATTTTTTTTTATACTAAATAATGATGATAAGATAGCCATAGGAATTGGGGAGTGGGGACTAGGGACTAGGGACAACTGACAACGAACAACTCTACGGGCGAAGCATTTGGAGAACTATTTTTGGCAATGACCGATAATTTATCTTCCAAATGCTTCGGCTGTACGGGCGAAGCATTTGGAGAACTATTTTTGGCAATGACCGATAATTTATCTTCCAAATGCTTCGCCCCTACTGACAACTGACAAGATTATGGCTCAAACTGCGATACAGAATCAAAGAGGTTCAAAAACATTACAGCCACTTGATGTTGAATTGCGTAATGTATTTAAGTTTTTCAACCAAGAACCCGCAGTCCACGGAGTGGATTTGGATGTTAGACAGGGAGAGTTCTTTAGTATTTTAGGTCCATCTGGTTGTGGAAAAACAACGACACTCCGCTTAATTGCTGGATTTGAAAGGGTGGATGCTGGGAAGTTACTCATTCAAGGTCAGTTAATGACTGATGTTCCTCCTTATCTGCGACCTGTGAATACTGTATTTCAAAGTTATGCTTTATTTAATCACTTGAATGTGTGGGAAAACATTGCTTTTGGATTGCGATTAAAAAAAATATCCAAATCGGAAATTGCTAGTCGCGTTACAGATGCTTTGAAACTAGTAAAAATGGAAAGTTTGCGATCGCGTGTTCCCAGTCAACTCTCCGGTGGTCAGCAACAGCGGGTAGCCTTAGCCAGGGCTTTGGTTAATCGTCCCGCAGTCATTCTCCTCGATGAACCTTTGGGAGCATTAGACTTAAAACTTCGCAAGGAGATGCAAGTTGAATTATCCAATCTTCACAAGGATTTAGGGTTAACTTTTGTGATGGTGACACATGATCAGGAAGAAGCACTATGCTTATCTGATCGCATTGCGGTGATGAATCAAGGCAAAATAGAACAAATTGGTACTCCTAGCCAAATTTACGAAAGTCCCCAAACACCTTTTGTGGCTGACTTTATTGGTGATACTAATCTATTTAGTGGTGAAATTGTGGAAGTAGATGCAGAATCTGTGAAAATTTCTACTAAAACCGGATTAACCATGATTGTTGGTCGTAATGAACAAACTCCTCTAAAAATAGCTCAAAGTGTTGTTGTTAGTGTGCGTCCTGAAAAAATTCAACTTTCCCTTTATCAACCTAATATACCCACAAATTGTTTCGAGGGACGGCTAATTAATGTCATGTATTTAGGAACTCATGTTAATTATGTTGTGGAATTAATCAACGGTATTAACCTCAATGTTTTACAACCCAATACTTATGGTAGCTTACCAGATAGAAATACACCCATTTATGCTTGGTGGGAAAAATTTGACTGTTTAGCTATTAGTCAAGATGTAAATTAGATGACTAACAGACGGAATTTTCTCAAAAAGATGGCGGCATTTTCTACCTTATCTTTAGGTAGTTGTGGTTGGCGACTAGCTAATGTGGGGTCAAACTATATTAGCTCTAATCAAAGTGACAAACTATATATTTATACCTGGACTCAATATACAGATAAAGAATTAATAACTACCTTCACGACCCAAACAGGTGTGAAAGTAATAGCAGATGTATATGAATCCAATGATGTGATGTTGGCTAAGTTGCAAGCTGGAGGTGGTGGTACTTATAGCATCATTTACCCTTCTGACTATATGGTACAAAAGATGGCGGAAAAAGGGTTATTAATAGAAATAGATCATAGCCGTTTAATTGGCTTAGATAATTTATTTCCCCAGTTTAATAATCCTACTTATGACCCTAATAACCGTTACAGTCTTCCTTTTAATTGGGGAACAACGGGTTTATTATATAATTCAGAAAAACTCACAAATGCCCCTGAAGATTGGGAGTATCTTTGGCAAAATCAAGATCAACTAAATAAACGCTTTACCTTACTCAATGATGTGCGAGAGGTAATGGGTGCAACATTACGGATGTTAGGTTATTCCTATAATTCCCAAAATGAAAGTGAGGTTAAACAAGCATATCAGAAGTTGCAGATATTAAAACCTGCTATTGCGGCTTTTGATACAGACGCTTGGCAAAATAAGATTCTGGCGGGAGATTTAGCGGTCGCTATGTGTTATTCTGCTGATGCCGTCAAAATTTGCCAGGAAAATCCCAAACTCAAATTTGTAATTCCTCGTAGTGGTTCTTCATTATGGACTGATACTATTGTCATTCCCAAATCTAATCCTAATATAGCTGGTGCTTATGCCTGGATTAATTTAATTTTGCAACCAGAAGTAGCAGCAAAAATTTCTGAAAGATTATATATTTCTACTCCTAATCGGGCAGGATTTGAACAGTTACCAAAAGCAATTCAAGAGAATACTAATTTATTTCCTCCTGAATTACTTTTAGCAAAATGTGAACGTCTGACACCTTTAGGAAAATTTGAAGAAATTTATGAACGCTATTGGACTCAATTACTAACTTAAGGAGTCAGGAGTCAGGAGTCAGGAGTCAGGAGTCAGGAGAAAGAAGAAAGAAGAAAGAAAGAAAGAAGGAGGAAAATATTTTGTCCTATGGCTTTTACCGGAAATATTAATATCTCATTCAAGTGCATACCGCTATACAATCACTAATTTGCAAATGGAATCTTCTAGCGACCTGAACAAAATAGAGAAATTACAACCTGCTGGGAAAAATTGGTTATCTCCTTTGGGCTTACTAGCACCATCTGGTATTTGGTTATTAATGTTGCTAGTTTTGCCAACATTAATAATTTTTGAGTTAAGTTTAGTCCCGGATATTCGACCAGGAGATTTAGTAAATCCTAGCGGTTTAGGTAACTATATTCGCATTTTTGAACCGATTTATTTAAAGGTGATATTCAACTCACTTCTTTTGGCATTTGGTACTACTATTATTACTTTAATTTTAGGTTTTCCCGTTGCTTATTGGATTGCTTTGATAGCACCTAAGCGGTGGCAAACTTTATTAGTATTAGCTTTTGTTTTACCTTTATGGACTTCTTCTTTATTGCGTTCTTACGCATGGATTACAATTTTACGTCCCACTGGATTATTAAATAGTATATTAGCCAGTTTTGGTTTACCCGCTATCAATATTTTGAACAGTAACTTAGCGGTATTAATTGGCATGAGTTACAGCCTGTTACCCTACATGGTATTAATTTTATATGCTTCCTTAGAAAAGTTAGATAAACAATTGTTAGAAGCTGCTGCTGATTTGGGTGCAAATCCCATGCAAACCTTTTGGAAAGTGACTGTACCGCAAGTTTTACCAGGAATTGCTGCTGGTTCGCTGCTAGTTTTTATTACTGGTTTGGGGGATTTTATAGACCCAGAATTACTGGGTGGTGCTTCGAGTATGACTGCTGCGCGGTTGGTTTATAATCAGTTTCTAGGTGCTAGTCAAAATTGGGGGTTTGGTTCAGCATTGAGTATGGTATTGATTTTGATGGTGAGTATTGCAATTGCTTTCGTGATTAAATTTGATCAAACTAAATAATTGATTTTCTATCTTCACAAAGGTACAATTATTTTTAAGTAAACTTAGCAAAGACTAAACATGATTGGGGTAGCAGTTGTTGGCACGGGATTTGGTCAAAAAGTCCATGTTCCCGCATTTCAAGCACATCATAATACTAAGATTGTCGCTGTTTATCATCGAGATATCAATAAAGCAAAAACTATTGCAGAAACTCATAATATCCCTTATGCAAGCGATAATTTAGCAGAAATTCTAGCTTTACCGACAGTTGAAGCTGTTAGCATTTCCACACCGCCATTTTTACACTATGAAATGGCTAAACAGGTTTTGCAAGCTGGTAAACATCTTTTGTTAGAAAAACCTATAACTTTAAATGTCAATGAATCTCAAGAATTATATCAATTAGCCAAAAATCAAGGTGTAATTGCCACTGTAGATTTTGAATTTCGGTTTGTTCCAGAATGGCAATTTTTTGCTCAACTTCTTGCTGAAAATTATGTGGGGAATATCCGATTAATTAAAATTGATTGGTTGGGTTCTTCTCGCGCTGATACTTCTCGTCCTTGGAATTGGTATTCTACTCAAGAAAAAGGTGGTGGTGCTTTAGGTTCTTTAGGTTCTCATGCTTTTGATTATATTAATTGGTTATTTGGTCCAGTTCACAAATTAAACGCTCATTTAATTACTGCTATTTCGGAAAGAGTTAATCCAGTAACTGGAGAATTACAAGCAGTTGATACTGATGATACTTGTTTATTATCTCTAGAATTGGCAAATGGTACACCTTGCCAAGTTGCTATTAGTGCGGTTGTTCATGCAGCTAGAACTCATTGGATAGAAGTTTATGGTGATAAGGGAACATTAGTTTTAGGTAGCAAGAATCAAAAAGACTATATTCATGGTTTTCGGGTTTGGGGTTCTCAACCGGGAGAATCTTTAACAGAAATAGCAATTCCCCAACAATTTCTCTTTCCTCAACATTATCATGATGGGCGAATTTGTGCTTTTCTTCGTGTTGTTGATGAATGGGTAAAAGGAATTACTAATCATCAAGAAATTACCCCTTCTTTAAAAGAAGGGGTTTATTCGCAATTGTTAATGGATTTATCCCATGAATCTCATGAAACAGGAAGTTGGGTAAATGTGCCAAGTTTGGAAGAGTTGGTTCTACCGCTCCCCTTGTGATTAAATATCCCTTTTATATGTTCAGAACCATTGATGTATATAGGTTTTAAGTAAGTAGACGAAAATAAATCAAAGTAGATTAAGTAATGTAAAAAATCTGGAGATGATTTCGTAGTAAGGGCTTCAGCCCTCAAATGAGGAATAAATTCCTCACTACAAACTTTGAATTATTCAAGCCGTTCTACTT